>JBDTFN010000068.1:0-4558 GCA_039937915.1 Jatrophihabitans sp.
CGACGTCATTGCGGTGATCGAGTCGCTGCCGGGCTGAATAAGCTGTCGCCCGTCATCGAGGTCAGGTCACTGGAGGCACTGTGCCAAACGCGCTCATCACCGGGATTACCGGGCAGGACGGGCTGTATCTGGCTGAGTTGTTGCATGCGAAGGGGTACCAAGTTTTTGGCCTGATCCGGGGTCAGAACAACCCGAAGGCCGAATTGGTGGGCCGGGTGGTGCCGTTCGTCACGCTGATCACTGGTGATCTGACGGACTTGTCGAGTCTGTTGCGGGCGTTGCGGGTGGCGGCGCCGGACGAGGTGTACAACCTGGGCGCGGTCAGTTTCGTGGCGTATTCCTGGGAACAGGCTGCGCTCACGACCGAGGTCACGGCGACGGGCGTGTTGAACATTCTGGAGGCGATCCGGCTTTACAGCCCGGATGATCCGACGCGGGTGCGCTTCTATCAGGCCTCGAGTTCGGAGATGTTCGGCAAGGTGCATGCGGTGCCGCAGAGCGAGAAGACGTTGCTGTGGCCGCGTTCGCCCTACGGGGTGGCGAAGGTGTTCGGGCATTACATGACGATCAACTATCGCGAGTCTTACGGGATGCATGCCTCGTCGGGGATCCTGTTCAATCACGAGTCGCCCCGGCGCGGCCCGGAGTTCGTGACCCGCAAGGTGTCGATGGGGGTAGCGGCGATCAAGCTTGGGATGCAGGAGTCGCTGACGATGGGCAATCTGGACGCCCGCCGGGACTGGGGGTTCGCCGGGGACTACGTGGACGCGATGTGGCGGATGTTGCAGCAGCCCGAGGCCGGGGATTACGTCGTGTCCACCGGTGAGACCCACTCGATTCACGAGTTGCTGGACCTGGCGTTCGCGACGGTGGGGATCACTGACTGGGAGCATCTGGTGCATCAAGATCCACGGTTCTTCCGCCCGGCCGAGGTTGATCTGCTGATCGGCGATGCGAGTCTGGCCCGTGACGTGCTGGGCTGGAAACCGACGGTCGATTTCGCCACGCTGGTCGCGATGATGGTCGAGGCCGATCTCAAGACGCTCACCGACGCCCGCCGATAAGGGAAACGGAGCGCGAAGCGATGCGGGCTTTGATTACCGGAGTGACCGGGCAGGACGGCTGGTACCTGTCCGAGCTGCTGCTCGATGGCGGCGCGGAGGTGTTCGGGCTGGTCTCCTCCGGTGATCCCGGCGAGTGTCCGCCCGGGGTGGCGCCGGTTGTCGGTGATCTGCGTGACGCCGCGTCGCTGGTGGCCGCAGTCCAGACCGCGGCCCCGGACGAGGTGTATGACCTCGCCTCGATCTCCTCGGTGGCCGCATCCTGGGCCGACCCGGTCGGCACGGCCGATGTCAACGGTATGGGTACCGCCCGGCTGCTGGCTGCGATCGACACCGTCGCCGGCAGTAACGGCGGGCCGAGGCTGGTGCACGCGAGCAGTGCGGAGATCTTCGGTGACGCTGCCCCTCCGCAGGACGAGAAGACCCCGATCGCGCCGGTCACCCCCTACGGCGCGGCGAAGGCGTTTGCCCACCACTGCGTGGCGGTACACCGTGGCGCCGGGCACTTCTCGGCCAACGCCATCTTGTTCAACCACGAATCGCCGCGCCGGCCGGACACCTTCGTGACCCGCAAGATCACCAGGCAGGTCGCGCGCATCGCGCACGGCGACACCGCGCCACTGGAACTGGGTAACCTGGCCGCCCGACGCGATTGGGGCTTCGCCGGCGACTACGTTCGCGCGCTCATCGCGATCGCCCGCACGGACGAGCCCGCCGATTTCGTGATCGCCACCGGGCACAGCCACTCGGTGCAGGATTTCGTCCGAGTCGCGTTTGCCCACGTCGGCATCGAGGACTGGCGCGCCCACGTCCGCGCCGACGCCGCCGCGACCCGCCGAGTCGAGGCGCGCGAACAGCGAGGCAATGCCGCCCGCGCAGCCCACGTCCTGGGCTGGACGCCGACGACGACCTTCGAACAACTGGTGGCCGACATGGTCGACACCGACCTGAGCAGGACAACCGAATGGAGTACACAGTGAGCATCGAACAGAAACGGGCTCTCGTGACGGAGCTCCCGGGGCCGAGATCGCGCGAGCTGCATGCGCGCAAGACCGCGGCCGTGTCTTCGGGTGTCGGCACGACGCTGCCGATCTACGTCGAACGAGCCGGTGGCGGGATCGTCGTCGACGTCGACGGCAATCAGCTGATCGATTTCGGCTCCGGCATCGCGGTCACGAGTGTGGGCAACGCCGCGCCCCGCGTGGTCGAAGCGGTCCAGCAGCAGGTCGCCGAGTTCACCCACACCTGCTTCATGGTCACCCCGTACGAGGGCTATGTCGCGGTGGCCGAGAAGCTCAACGAGCTGACCCCCGGAACGCACGAGAAGCGGTCCGCGCTGTTCAACTCCGGCGCCGAGGCCGTCGAGAACGCGGTGAAGATCGCCCGGTCCTACACCGGCCGACCCGCCGTCGTCGCCTTCGAGCATGCATATCACGGCCGGACGAACCTTACGATGGCGTTGACGGCCAAGAACATGCCCTACAAGCACCGGTTCGGACCGTTCGCCGGCGAGGTGTACCGGGTGCCGATGGCGTATCCGTTCCGGTGGCCGACCGGGCCGGAGAACTGCGCCGACGAGGCGTTCGAGCAGTTCGTGTCCCTCGTCCACACGCAGATCGGCGAGGACAACACCGCCGCCGTTCTCATCGAGCCGATCCAGGGTGAGGGCGGCTTCGTCGTACCCGCTCCTGGCTTCCTCGCGCGGGTCGCTGACTGGTGCACCGCGCACGGCATCCTGTTCATCGCCGACGAGGTCCAGACCGGCTTCTGCCGCACCGGCAACTGGTTCGCCTGCGAGGCCGAAGGGGTCGTCCCGGACCTGATCACCACAGCCAAGGGACTGGCCGGGGGACTGCCGCTCGGCGGGGTCACCGGACGGGCCGAGATCATGAATTCGATCCACACCGGCGGCCTGGGCGGGACGTACGGCGGTAATCCGGTGGCCTGTGCCGCGGCGCTCGGTGCGATCGAGACGATGGTCGCCGAAGACCTCTGTGCCGCCGCGCAGCACATCGAGTCGATCATGGCTCCCCGGCTCGCCGAGTTGGCCGCCAAGCACCCCGCCATCGGCGAGGTCCGTGGTCGCGGGGCGATGATCGCGATCGAATTGGTGGAGCCGGGCACCAAGGAACCGAACCCCGCGCTCACCGCTGCGGTCTCCGCCGGCTGCCACCAGGCCGGCCTCATCGTCCTGACCGCCGGCACCTTCGGCAACGTTTTGCGGTTTCTTCCGCCCCTGGTCATCAGTGACGATCTGCTTGAGGAAGGGCTCGGGATCCTCGCCGAGGTGTTCGCCGCCAACGCGTGAGCGCTCGGTGAGCCGAAGCGCGCAATCGGCCTGCGCCGCCCCGGTATCCTGGAGTTTCCGCCAGTAACGCTAGAAAGGTCATCGATGAGCCTCGTCGTGCAGAAATACGGCGGCTCGTCGGTCGCCGACGCCGAGCGGATCAAGCGGGTCGCCGAGCGCATCGTCGCCACCAAGCGCGAAGGCCACGACGTGGCGGTCGTGGTGTCAGCCATGGGCGACACCACCGACAACCTGATCGACATGGCCGAGCAGATCGTCCCGGTGCCTGGCGGCCGCGAGTTCGACATGCTCCTCACCGCCGGGGAACGCATTTCGATGGCGCTGCTGGCCATGGCGATCAACTCGCTGGGCTACAAAGCCGAGTCGTTCACCGGCTCGCAGGCCGGGGTGCTCACCACGTCCGTGCACGGCAAGGCGCGGATCATCGAAGTGACCCCGGGCCGGATCGAGGGGTCGATCGCCGCCGGAAACATCGCGATCGTCGCCGGCTTCCAGGGGTTCTCGAAAGAGACCATGAACATCACCACGCTCGGCCGCGGTGGATCCGACACCACCGCCGTCGCGATCGCGGCCGCGCTCAAGGCCGATGTCTGCGAGATCTACACCGACGTGGACGGTGTCTACACCGCGGATCCGCGCATCGTCCCGAACGCGCGGCGCCTCGAGCAGGTGACGTTCGAGGAGATGCTCGAACTCGCGGCGTGCGGGGCGAAGATCCTGCACCTGCGCAGTGTCGAGTACGCGCGCCGGTACGGCCTGCCCATGCACGTCCGGTCGTCGTTCTCGCAACGGCCCGGCACCATCGTCAAAGGTTCGATCGAGGAGTTGACCGTGGAACAGGCGATCATCAGTGGAGTCGCGCACGACCGAAGTGAGGTCAAGGTGACCGTCGTCGCCGTGCCGGACAAGCCGGGTGAGGCGGCGGCGATCTTCCGGGAACTGGCCGACGCCGAGATCAACATCGACATGATCGTCCAGAACATCTCCACCGGTGGGACGGGCCGCACCGACGTTTCGTTCACCCTGCCGGCCACCGATGGAGCGACTGCGCTGAGCGTGCTTAAGCGCATCCAGGACCGCATCGGATTCACCGACTTGCTCTACGACGATCACATCGGCAAGTTGTCGTTGATCGGGGCGGGCATGCGTTCGCACCCCGGGGTCTCGGCGAAGTTCTTCACCGCCGTCG
>JBDTFN010000069.1:0-15827 GCA_039937915.1 Jatrophihabitans sp.
GGCGAACCCGTACGTGGAGCGCATCTCCACCCGCGGATTCAGCGAGTTGAACCTGCACTTCGCCAGCACGGTCATCAGAATCGGCCAGAGCAGTGCCGATGCGGTTGCGGCCGTGCCGTCGCTGCACCTGGGTGGCACGTTCCTGTTCGTGCTGTTCATGTGGAAACGGTTGAACAAGTGGTGGCGGCCGGTGCTCGTGGCCTACCCGATCCTCATGACGTTCAGCCTCGTGTACTCCGCCGAGCACTTCGTCGCGGACTGCCTCGCCGGGGTCCTCGCCGCCACGCTGGTGCACCTCGGCGCGAACCGGATCGAGCGGTGGCGAACGGCCGCTCGCGCTCTCGATACGCTGGACGGACCGCAAGAACCCCCCGTCACGCAGGAGTCCGAGTGCCCACCGCCCCGTCCGCTGCCCGCAACGACGCCGTCGTCAATCTGAGCAAACGACGCGGTTTCGTCTTCCCGTCCAGCGAGATCTACGGCGGCACCCGGTCGGCGTGGGACTACGGCCCCCTGGGCGTGGAGCTGAAGGAGAACGTCCGCCGCCAATGGTGGAAGGCGATGGTCCAGGGACGTGAGGACGTCGTCGGCATCGACTCGGCCGTCATCCTGTCCACCGACGTGTGGCGTGCCTCCGGCCACCTGGACGTGTTCACCGACCCGCTCATCGAATGCCTGAGCTGTCACAAGCGCAACCGGGCCGACCAGCTCGAAGAGCTCTACGAGGGCAAGCACGGCAAAGCCCCCGAGAACGGTCTGGCCGACATCCCCTGCCCGAACTGCGGCACCCGCGGGCAGTGGACCGAGCCTCGCGACTTCAACATGATGCTCAAGACCTACCTCGGGCCGGTGGAGTCCGAGGAGGGCATCCACTACCTGCGCCCGGAGACCGCGCAGGGCATCTTCGTGAACTTCCTGAACGTGCTGAACACGACGCGGCGAAAGCCGCCGTTCGGTATTGCACAGACCGGCAAGAGCTTCCGCAACGAGATCACCCCCGGAAACTTCATCTTCCGCACGCGCGAGTTCGAGCAGATGGAGATGGAGTTCTTCGTCCCGCCGGGCAGCGATGAGCAATGGCATGAGTACTGGCTCGAGCAGCGCTGGAACTGGTACGTCGACCTGGGTATCGACCCGGACAATCTGCGCCGCTACGAGCACGCCAAGGAGAAGCTCAGTCACTACTCCAAGCGCACCGTCGACATCGAGTACAAGTTCGGCTTCGGCGGCTCGGAGTTCGCCGAACTCGAGGGCATCGCGAACCGCACGGACTTCGACCTCAAAACCCACTCGAAGAACTCCGGCACGGACCTCACCTACTTCGACCAGGCCACCAACGAGCGGTACACGCCTTACGTCATCGAGCCGGCCGCTGGTCTCACCCGCGCGGTGCTGGCCTTCCTGCTCGACGCCTACCGCGAGGACGAGGCCCCGAACGCCAAGGGCGTGCTGGAGAAACGGACCGTACTGGCCCTGGATCGTCGGCTCGCGCCGGTGAAGGTTGCCGTGCTGCCGCTGTCGCGCAACGCCGATCTGTCCCCCAAGGCCCGTGACCTCGCCGCCTCGCTGCGCAAGCACTGGAACGTCGACCACGACGAGACGCAGGCCATCGGCAAGCGCTACCGGCGCCAGGACGAGATCGGCACGCCGTTCTGCGTCACCGTCGACTTCGACACCCTGGAGGACAACGCGGTGACCGTGCGCGAACGCGACTCGATGAGGCAGGAGCGGGTCGCGCTCGACCAGGTCGAGCGCTACCTCGCGGCCCAGCTGATCGGCTGCTGATTTTTCGATGACCGCGCTCGTCACCCCTACGCCGTTGCGATTGTCTGACCGGGTCGTCGCGGACCCGCCGGTGGTACTCGCGCCGATGGCCGGGATCACCAACACCGCGTTCCGGCGGCTGTGCCGCGAGCAGATGGCTACCCAACTGGGCGCCGACCAGCGTGGCGGCCTGTTCGTCAGCGAGATGATCACGACGCGGGCGCTCGTCGAGCGCAACCCAAAGACCCTCCAACTGATCCGCTTCGAGCCCGACGAGTCGCCGCGCTCGATCCAGCTGTACGGGATCGACCCGACCGTCGTCGGCGCCGCGGTGCGGATGATCGTCGAGGAGGACCTCGCCGACCACGTCGACCTGAACTTCGGTTGCCCGGTGCCGAAGGTGACCCGCAAGGGCGGGGGAGCGGCGCTGCCGTGGCGCATCGAGTTGTTCGATGACATCGTGCGGGCCGCGGTCCGCGAGGCCCGCAGCGTCGTCCCGGTGACGGTGAAGATGAGGGTCGGGATCGACGCGGAGCACCGGACGTTCCGTGAGGCCGGGCTCCGCGCGCAGGACGCCGGCGTCGCCCACGTGGCGCTGCACGGTCGCACTGCACTGGAGTACTACGGCGGACACGCCGACTGGTCGACGATCGCCGAACTCACCGATCTGCTCGAGATCCCCGTCCTCGGCAACGGCGACATCTGGGAGGCCGATGACGCCGTGGCGATGATGCGCGAGACCGGCTGCGCCGGCGTCGTGGTCGGCCGTGGCTGTCTCGGCCGCCCGTGGCTGTTTGCCGATCTCGCGGCGGCGTTCGCCGGGTCGCCCGAGCGGGCCCGGCCCGGACTCTCGATCGTTGCCGCGACGATGCGACGCCATGCGGGTCTGCTCGCGGACTGGCTCGGCGAGCAGCGCGGAGTCACCGAGTTCCGTAAGCACGTCGCCTGGTACCTCAAGGGTTACTCGGTCGGCGGCGAGTCCCGACGCGAATTGGCGCAGACGTCATCGTTGGCCGAATTGGACGACCGACTGGCCCAACTCGACCTCGACCAGGGTTTCCCCGACATCGTGCTCGGGCAGCCGCGCGGTCGCACCACGGCCGGCCGCAGCGTCACCCTGCCCGAGGGATGGTTGGACTCGCGGAGCTCCCGAGCCGTGCCGTTCGGCGCGGAACTCGCCGACGGCGGCGGCTGAACCCTATTCCGAGGGGCCTTTGCCGTCGTGCGGATACGGCTTCGGAGAGTCGGAGTCGTCGGACTGTGCCTCGGACGTGTCGCCGTCCGAGTGATCGGACGCAGCTCCGTCCTGCCCGGCTTCGCCGCCGTCCAGCTCCGCCTTGGCCTTCTCCACCTCGGCCTCATCGGCGTCGTCGGGGTCCGGAATGTCGCTGGTGCCATCGACGGCGGTTCCGGTGAACAGTCCGTCCTTCGGGTCGAAGTCGATCACTGACCGGTCGACGTAGTCCTGCCCGTCGTCGTTGCCGTCGCCGTAGTTGTAGTCGATGTCGGTCGCGGCGTCGGTGTCGATTCCGCCCTGCGATTCTCCTTTGGCCGGAGCGTTGGGCGTGTCCGAGTCTGCCGAAGGACTTGCATCGTCGCCGTTCGAGGCATGCTCCGCGTGGTCGCCGACCCCCTGCTCGCCGGGCTCCTGGTGAGGGGTCGCGGTGCTATCGGTCTCGGAACTCATGGATCTCCGTCCATCGGGGGTCGGTGCCTGTGCTCACCCTTCCCCGATCGGGCGGGTTCTGCACTTCGAGCGGACTACGGGAACGCCGGAGAGCGGTCCAGGCTCTTCTCGCGCTGCTTCTTCTCCTGCTCGGGCGCGACGTAGGCGCCGGGCTTCGGACGGGGCCCGCCGCCGGGGAGGGCCAGGCGCAGAATGGTGCGTTGCACGCTGCCCCACTGCTTGCTGAACGGCCCGGTGTTGTACGGCAGGCCGTACCGCTCGCAGATCTCCTTCACCCGTGGCGCGATCTCCTGATAGCGCGAGCTGGGCATGTCGGGGAACAGATGGTGTTCGACCTGGTAGGACAGGTTTCCGCTCATGATGTGGAACAGCGGGCTGCCGTCGATGTTGGCCGCACCGATGAGTTGCCGGACGTACCAGCCGCCGCGCGACTCGTTCTCGACCTCATCCTGCGTGAACATGAAGGTCTGGTCCGGGAAGTGCCCGCAGAAGATGATCGCGTTCGACCAGACGTTGCGCACGATATTTGCGATCACGTCAGCGGTGGCGGTGGCCTTGAACGCGTCGCGTGCGGCGGCGCGCGGATCCGCCCCGGACAGGGCGGCGGCGGCCGCGTTGGCTCCGGCACTGACACCGGGGTATGCGACGTAGTCCTTCGCGATCTGGCGGCGGGCCTTGACGCCGATCGCCTTGAGCTCCTGCCAGACCTGCTTACGCGACTTCTCCCCGGACTTGATCTGGTCGAAGTCCAGGTCGTGCAGCGCCACGCCCCACTCGAAGGCGAGCATGAGCAGAATGTTGCCGATGGGTTGGAACAGGTAGACCGGGTTCCACGGTTGACGCGCATCGACGCGGAAGATCTCGTACCCGACGTCCTTGTCCTTGCCGATCACGTTCGTGTACGTGTGGTGCACGTAGTTGTGTGAGTGCTTCCAGGCGGCGGCCGGGGACGCGGTGTCCCAGTCCCAGGTCGAGGAGTGGATGTTCGGATCGTTCATCCAGTCCCATTGGCCGTGCATGACGTTGTGGCCGATCTCCATGTTCTCCAGAATCTTGGCCACCGACAGTCCGGCGGTGCCAAGAACCCACGCGGGCTTGAAGCGGGAGAACAGCAGGACCCCTCGAGAAGCCGCGACGAGCCGCCGTTCGAACTGGATCATTCGGCGGATGTAGCGGGCATCGGAATCGCCCAGCTCGCCGAACACCTCGTCGTGCAGCGCGTCGAACTCCTTGCCGATGGCCTCGAGCTGCTCGTCGTTGAGTCGATACAGCGGGTTCTCGGGGTCGTAGGGCTTGACGTCGTGCTTAGGCATGACTCTCCTCGGGTGGGGTGTCGCAGTGGAACTGGTGGTAGCTAGCTGGGATTTGGAGTTGGCTGGGATTTGGAGCTAGAGGTCCACTTCGACATGGCCCTCGGGGGCGTTGATGCAGACCCGGATCATCTGACCGCTGGCCTGTTCAACGGCGCCGGTGCGGATGTCGCGAACCGCGCCGTCCTGCAACCGGCCGACGCAGGTGTGGCAGATGCCCATTCGGCAGCCGAAGCGCAGATCGACGCCCGCGTCCTCGCCGCCGACCAGGATCGACACGCCGGATCCACACTCGGCATCGGTTTCCGAGACGCGGAAGCGCACCGTCCCGCCCTCGCCGTCGCCGCCGCCGTTGCCGATGACCGGTTGGAAGCGTTCGGTGTACAGGCGCTGCGAGCAGTCCGCCTGGTCGAAATGTTCCTCGAGAGCATCGATGAGGTCTCGGGGACCGGATAGGAAGGTGGCCCGGTCGGCCCAGTCCGCGCAATGCCGGTCGAGGTCAGCCGGTGCGAAGCGGTCCTGCGTCGACGTGTGGATCTCGATGAGTCGATACCCCGGCCGGCGCTGCGCCAGCTCGCGCAGCATCGCGCCGAAGATCATGTCGTCCTCGCTGCGCGCGCTGTGGATGTGGATGGTGTCCTCGAGTGCGTCACGTCGATCGAGTTCGCGCAGCATGCTCAGGATCGGGGTGATCCCGCTACCGGCGGAGACGAAGAGCAGCCGGTCCGGCACCGGATCAGGCAGGGTGAACTCGCCCTCGATCTCGCCGAGGAAGACCCGCTGGCCGGGACGGACCGACTGGTTGAACACCGGCGACATTCGGCCGCCTTCGGCGAGCTTCACCGTGATGCTGACGACGCCTTCGGGGTGCTGCGGGTCGGAGGTGATGGAATACGCCCGCCAGTGACGGATGCCGTTGATCTCCATGCCGATCCGCAGATACTGCCCCGGGCGGTGCGCTGGCATCGGCGCATTCGGTTTGATGACGACCGTCGTGGCGCCGCCGTTCTCCTTGCGAACCCGCACCACCTCGCCGGTGAGTTCCCGGGTGGACCAGTGCGGCTTGATGAGGGCGAAGTAGTCGTCGGGCAACAACGGGTTCGTCATGATGCGGCCGATGCGCGAGACCTGTCGGCGGGCGAACGAAACCGTAGGCGTCGCGCCTGTTTCAACCATGTCCTCCACCGAACCATTTCAGTGAACAAGTGTCAACTGAAACCGCGAATGGGATCCCAATGCCGCCTCCCGGTGCGTGCGGCTTAGGCTCTGCACACAGTCGGACCTGCACGGACGGAGCAGCCATGCCGCGCGAGATGCCTACGCCGCGACAAGTCAAGTACGTGTACGACTTTGCTGAGGGCAACCGGTTCATGAAGGACCTGCTCGGTGGCAAGGGCGCGAACTTGGCGGAGATGACGATTCTGGGTCTGCCGGTGCCGCCGGGTTTCACGATCACCACCGAGGCGTGCCAGGCGTTCCTGCGCAGCGGTCGTGAACCCGAGGACCTGGCCGATGAGGTGTCTGAGCATCTGGCCGCGCTCGAGGCGAGGATGGGTAAGCGGTTGGGTCAGTCTGATGACCCGCTGTTGGTGTCGGTGCGCTCGGGCGCGAAGTTCTCGATGCCGGGGATGATGGACACCGTCCTGAACATAGGGCTCAACGATCAGTCGGTGCGCGGGTTGGCGAAGCAAGCTGACAGCGAGCGGTTCGCCTTCGACTCCTACCGACGGCTGATTCAGATGTTCGGCAAGACCGTGTTGGGGATCGACGGCGATCATTTCGAGCACGCGCTGGACGCGGCGAAGTCGGCCAAGGGTTCTGGCAACGATCTCGATCTGGACGCCGAGGACCTGCGGCGGATCGTGGAGATCTTCAAGGACGTGGTGGTCGAGCACGCCGGTCGAGCGTTCCCGCAGGAACCGCGCGAGCAGATGGACCTTGCCGTCCGAGCGGTGTTCGAGTCGTGGAACACCGCCCGGGCGGTGATCTATCGGCGTCAGGAGCGCATCCCAGGTGATCTGGGCACGGCGGTAAACATCTGCTCCATGGTGTTCGGCAATCTGGACATGAACTCCGGTACCGGGGTCGCGTTCACCCGCGATCCGGCCTCGGGCGCCCAGGGGATCTACGGCGACTATCTGGAGAACGCCCAGGGTGAGGACGTGGTGGCCGGCGTCCGCAACACGGTGCCGCTGGCCGATCTGGAGGGCATCGACAAGGCCTGCTACGACGAGTTGCTGCACAACATGCAGACCCTCGAGGAGCACTACCTCGATCTGTGCGACATCGAGTTCACGATCGAGCGCGGCAAGTTGTGGATGCTCCAGACCCGGGTTGGTAAACGAACCGCGGCGGCGGCGTTCCGGATCGCGACCCAACTGGTCGATCAGGGCCTGATCGACATGGACGAGGCGATCTCGCGGATCACCGGCGCGCAGCTGGGGCAGTTGATGTTCCCGCGTTTCGACTACGCGGGCCGGCCGAAACGGATCGCCAGTGGCATGAACGCGTCACCGGGCGCTGCGGTGGGCAAGGTCGTCTTCGACTCCGAGACCGCGGTGAAGTGGGCCCGCGACGGCGTCGACGTGATCCTGGTCCGGCGCGAGACCACACCCGATGATCTCAACGGCATGATCGCCGCGCAGGGCATCCTCACGTCCCGCGGCGGGAAGACGTCCCACGCAGCGGTGGTCGCCCGCGGCATGGGCAAGACCTGCGTGTGTGGTGCCGAGGCGTTGGACGTCGACACCAAGCGCAAGGTGATCCGCCCCAGGTCTGGGCAGGAGATCCACGAAGGTGACGTCATCTCGATCGACGGAACCTCCGGTGACGTGTTCCTCGGCGAAGTGCCGGTGGTCGACTCGCCAGTGGTCCGCTACTTCGAGGACGGCGCGATTGCCGACGAGAGCGACGAACTGGTCGTGGCGGTGGATCGGTTCATGAAGCACGCGGACGGCCTGCGCCGGATGTCGGTTCGGGCCAACGCCGACACCCCCGAGGACGCCGCGCGCGCCCGCCGCTTCGGTGCGCAGGGGATCGGGCTGTGCCGCACCGAGCACATGTTCCTGGGCGAGCGACGCTCGCTGGTGGAGAAGCTGATCCTGGCCGACACCGACGCCGAACGCGAAGCTCAACTGGCCGTGCTGCTGCCGCTGCAACGCAACGACTTCGTCGGCATCCTCGAGGCGATGGACGGCCTGCCGGTCACCATCCGACTGCTCGACCCGCCCCTGCACGAGTTCCTGCCCGACTACACCGAACTGGCGGTGCGGGTCGCGGTGGCCGAGGAACGCGGTGAGGAACGTGAGGGCGACCTGCGCATGCTGCAGGCCGTGCACGCCCTTCAGGAGCAGAACCCGATGCTCGGACTGCGCGGCGTCCGCCTGGGCGTCGTCATCCCGGGACTGTTCGAGATGCAATCCCGCGCGATCCTCGAAGCCGCAGCGGAGCGCATCGCGGCCGGCGGCGTGCCGCGGGTCGAGATCATGGTTCCCCTGGTCGCCAACGTCCAGGAGTTCGAGACGATCAAGTCGGCGATCATCGAGGTCGCCCGCAACGTCCGCGCCGAAACCGGCGTCCACCTGGAATTCCTCGTCGGAACCATGATCGAGCTCCCCCGCGCCGCCCTCACCGCCGACAAGATCGCCGAAGCCGCCGAGTTCTTCTCCTTCGGCACCAACGACCTCACCCAGACCACCTGGGGCTTCTCCCGCGACGACGTCGAGGCCGCCTTCTTCTCCACCTACCTCGAAAAGGGCATCTTCGGCATCAGCCCCTTCGAATCCCTGGATGTCGAAGGCGTCGGCGAACTCATCCGCATCGCCGCCGAGAAAGGTCGCTCCCGACGCCCCGGCCTCAAACTCGGCATCTGCGGCGAACACGGCGGTGACCCCGACTCGGTCCACTTCTTCGAACGCGTCGGACTCGACTACGTCTCCTGCTCACCGTTCCGCGTGCCCGTGGCCCGCCTGGAAGCAGGACGCGCCGTCGCGTCGCGATAAGGCTGCTCAGCGCTCGAACGCGGTGAACACTGCTGCGAGGTCATCTGCGCCATGGCCCGCCTGTGATGCCGCATCGAAGAGCGCCCGCACCCCGTCGAGGAGGTCGCCCGGTAATCCTGTCGGGTGCGCGGCGGAGGCGATCAATTCGAGGTCCTTGCGCCCACCGTCGAGGCTGAACGCGGCCGGATACTCACCCGCGAGCATGGCCTTGCCCTTGATGTGGGCGTAGGGGCTGTCGGCTCCACCACCTTCGATGGCCGCCAAGAAGAGCTGGCCGTCGACGCCGAGTGCCCGCGCTAGTGCGAGCGACTGCGCTGCGGCGGCCGTGATCGAGAGCACCCAGGCGTTGCACGCGAGCTTGAGCGCACTCGCCTTACCGAGTTCGGTGCCCGCCGCGACCGTCCTGGAGCCGATAGCGTCGAGTACCGGGCGAGCGAAGTCGACCAACGCCGCCGGACCGGAGACGAGGGCGACCAGGGTGCCCTGTTCGGCCGGTTGTTTGGTGCCCAGTACCGGGACATCGAGCAGTCCAGCCGTGCCGGCGCGGGCTGCGATCCGGGCCATCCCGTCCGGACCGACCGTCGAACACTGCAACCACACAGCCGTGTCATCGAGAGCAGCCGACAGTTCGTCGGTCACGTCCAGCACCGAGTCCGCGTCGTAGAGCATCGTGATCACCGCGGCCGCGCCACGAACCGCTTCGGCCACCGAATCGACCGGCACGACGCCGTCATCGACCAGATCACGGGCGCGGCCCGATGTGCGGTTCCACGCCACGACGTCCAGCCCGGCGCGCACCATCGAGCGAGCCATGCCCGCGCCCATCGTCCCGCAACCCAGAATCGCTACCCGCACTTCGTTACCCCTGTCGTGTCGTCGAACTGAGAACCTGACCTCACCCTGTCCGCCGCACGGGGGTACGTAACGTCGCCAGATCGAAGGCCGCGGGTACCGTCATGGTGTGTTTCTGCGTCGCTTCCGTCCCGAGTCCGGCTCGCTTCGGGATGTGTCCTGGCTCCCGCGCCGAGGCGAACGCGACGGTGGCACCGAGGTCCTGCCCACGATCGCGCTCATCGAGCAACTGCTCGATGAGTTCGGCCTGAAGCACTCCATCGACGGCGACGGCGATCTTGTCGTCCGGTGGGAGAAATGCAGCATCTACTTCTTCTTCTACGGCGAGAAGAACGAAGTGCTGCAGGCTCGGCTATACCTCAACCGCAGATTTGATGTTGATGACCGCAGTTCGATCGTCCTACTGCTTGACGAGTGGAACCGCACGCGGTTGTTCGCCAAGGCGTACACGATCCTCCCGGACGACGGCATGGTCGCGATCTGCGGCGAGGAGTGCCACGACTTCGAGGGATCGACCCGCACGCAGGTGAAGTACGCGGTGGCGACCTGGATCGACACGCTGCTGCGCTTCGCCGACTGGGTGGACGACCAGGTCTGAGCACGCCCGGTACGGTCGGCCCGTGTACGACGCCGTCGACCGTGCCCGCCGGGTGGCCGAGCCCCCCAAGCGCGCCGGTGCCCAACCTGGAGCCGTCGACCGCGACGACTTCGCCCGGGACCGGGCGCGGGTGCTGCATGCGTACGCCTTTCGTCGTCTCGCTGACAAGACCCAGGTCGTCGTCCCGGGGGAGGACGACTTCCCCCGCACCCGGCTGACGCACTCGCTGGAGGTCGCGCAGATCGGGCGTGAGATCGCGTTGGCGCTGGGCTGCGATGCCGACGTCGTCGACACCGCCGGATTGGCGCACGACATCGGACACCCCCCGTTCGGGCACAACGGCGAGACAGCACTGGACGCGGTGTCGACCGCGTGCGGTGGGTTCGAGGGCAACGCGCAGACATTGCGTGTCCTCACCCGTCTGGAGGCCAAGGTGTTGGACGACGAGGGTCGCCCGGCCGGGCTGAACCTGACCCGCGCTGTCCTGGACGCCTGCTGCAAGTACCCGTGGCGACGGCAGCCCGGCATCGCGAAATTCGGGGTGTACGAGAGCGACCTCGAGGCCTTCGAGTGGGTGCGTGCAGGGCTCGACGACGATCGTCGTTGCCTCGAGGCGCAGGTGATGGACTGGGCCGATGACGTCGCCTACTCCGTCCACGACGTCGAGGACGGTATCCACTCGGGACTGGTCCGTCTCGGGGACCTCACCGCGACGGATCGGGAAGTGCTCTGCGAGATCGCCGCCGACGCGTACTCGACGCTGCCCGCGGACGCCCTAGCCCCCACCCTCGATGACCTGTTGGAGCTGCCGACCCTGCGCGATCTCGCCGACTACGACGGTTCGTACCGCGCGCAGGCCCTGGCCAAGCGGGCAACGTCTGAACTGACCGGGCGGTTCTCCGTGGCCGCCGTCGCCGCCACCCGAGCCGTGCACGGCGATGGCCCGCTGCACCGCTATGACGCCGATCTGGAGGTCCCGGCGCGGGTGGCCGCAGAGTGCGCACTGCTCAAGGCCGTCGCGGTGCGTTACGTGATGCGCCGCACCGGAACGGCGCAACGCCAGACCCACGAGCGTCAGACGCTGACCGAATTGGTGGAGGCGATCCACGCCGGCGCTCCGGACACTCTGGACCGCGGACTGGCCCAGTTGTGGCACGAGGCCGAGAGCGACGCCGCACGGCTGCGGGTCGTGATCGATCAGGTCGCGCAGCTCACCGACTCCTCCGCGGCGAACCGACATAACCGGCTTGTGGGCAACTGAATCGCCGATCCCGGACGACGCCTAGAATCATCTGGTGCCGGGACGGATCAGGGATGAGGACATCGCAGCCGTCCGCGAAAGATCCCCGATCGACGAGATCATCGGCGAGCACATCCCGCTGCGAAACGCCGGCGGTGGCAATCTGAAGGGGCTCTGCCCGTTCCACGACGAGAAGTCACCGTCGTTCAACGTCACCCCGTCGCGTGGGCTGTTCTACTGCTTCGGCTGCCAGGCCGGGGGCGACGTCATCCGCTTCGTCCAGGACGTCGAGCACTTGGAGTTCAGCGAGGCCGTCGAGCAACTCGCGGCCCGGGCGAACGTGCAATTGCGCTACGTCGAGGGCGGCCCGGTGCAGTCCCGCAACCACGGCCAGCGCGCCCGGCTGATTGAGGCGCACGCCGCCGCGGCCGAGTTCTACGGTGAGCAGCTGCGTGGGGCCGAGGGCGTGACCGCCCGCGACTTCCTGAGCGGCCGCGGGTTCTCGGGACTCGACGCGGCCACCTACGGCTGTGGATACGCGCCGTCGGGGTGGGATGCGCTCACCCGCCACCTGCTGGGCCGACACTTCACCGCGCAGGAACTCACCCTGGCCGGGTTGGCGCGCGAGGGTGGTCGGGGCGGCCTGATCGATCGGTTCCATCGACGGCTGCTCTGGCCGATCCGCGAGGTCAACGGCGACGTCGTCGGTTTCGGCGCCCGGCGACTGTTCGACGACGACAAGGTCGAGGCGAAATACCTCAATACCCCTGAGACGCCGATCTACAAGAAGAGCCAGTTGCTTTATGGCGCGGACCTGGCCAAGAAGGAGATCGCCCGCAAGCACCAGGCGGTCATCGTCGAGGGCTACACCGACGTGATGGCCTGCCATCTCTCGGGTGTCACCACTGCCGTCGCCACCTGCGGCACCGCATTCGGCTCCGAACACGTGGCGGTCATCCGGCGGCTGCTGATGGATTCGGACACGTTCACCGGTGAGGTCATCTTCACCTTTGACGGCGACGCCGCGGGGATGAAGGCAGCCGAGCGGGCCTTCAACGACGACCAGAAGTTCATGGCGCAGACGTTTGTCGCGATCGAGGCGACCGGCATGGACCCCTGTGATCTTCGGTTGAAGTCGGGGGAGAGCGCGGTGCTGGATCTGGTGGCCCGCCGGATCCCGCTGGTCGAGTTCGTCCTACGCGCGACCACCGGGCGTTTCGACCTGGACACCGCCGAGGGACAGACCGCCGCGCTGGACCGCAGCATCCCGCTGGTCGCCCAGATCAAGGACCGTGCATTGCGGGACGAGTACGCCCGCCGGTTGTCCGGCCTGGTCGGCTACGACGACCCGATGCGGGTGGTGACACGCGTCCGCGGTCTGATCAAGTCCGACGACCAGCGGGCCGCGACCGAGGCTCGCAAGCAGCCCGAACCGGAACGGTCGAAGGTCGATGAGACGGTGGCCTCGCTCGAGCGGGAGGCGCTCAAGATCGCGGTGCAGCTACCCGCCGTCGCAGGGCCGGAGTTCGATGCCCTGGAGCCCGCAGCCTTCCTCGTCGATGCCCACCGTCAGGTGCGCGCGGCGATCGCGGCTGCGGGGGGCACATCGGCCGGCGTCAGCGGGCCGGCCTGGCCGGAGAAGATCAACACGCATCTGGACGACGACCGGATACGCAGCGGTGTCAACGCTCTCGCGGTCGAATCCCTGCACGCCGGCCCCGAGGGTCGGGAGCGTTACGCCGGTGCCGTCCTGGCCCGCATGCACGAGGTCGTGGCCTCCCGTGAGATCGCCATGATCAAGTCCCGGCTGCAGCGGATGAACCCGCAGGAGCAGCCCGATGAGCACGCCCGGTTGTTCGGCGAACTCATCGCGCTCGAGGGATACCGCCGCAATCAGCGCGAACGCGCGATCGGAAGTGCTTGATGGCTCGGCTCGGAAAGGCGGTATTCGGACGTCGTGACCGGCCGCCGGCGGAGGCCGTCGGGGTCCTTGCCCACGGCGAACACGTGGTGTCGTGGGCGGACACGGCGAACGAGGACGTCGTCCTCGCGACGCCCCGTGGTTTGTGGTGGCCGGATCCGGCCGGACGCCGCCGGATCGCGTGGGAGCACGTCGACAAGGTCGTCTGGCAGGACAATATTCTGTCGGTGATCGAGGCCGAGGTCGTCGATGACGCGCTGCTCGTTGATCGTCCTGCGGTGTACGCGAAGCTGACCGTCCCGCGTGATCTGCCGCCGGTGATCCGCAAGCGGGTCCAGCAGAACATCGTTAAGAACGAACTGCTGGCGATCGCCGGGGGAGGCGTGCGATTCGTGGCCCGTAAGCTCCCGGGACGCGACGGCCTCGTCTGGTGGGCACGTCTGGAGCCCGGGACGCCGGACACCGCCACCGTCCGCTCCGCGATTTCGGCGCGGCTGGCGATCCTGCGTCAGGAGTGACCGTTGACGGCGCCGCGGTGCCCGGCGGACGTACGGTCGGCGCGACTCACTGAACGAGTTCCCCGCAACTGTTGGTCGAGCTTGGCCTGGACGACGCCCGCCGTCGACTGGACGGTCTGACTGCCGGTCACCCGGCGGGTGAGGCGCACGATCGACTCGTATCGCTCCCGTCCCGCCCGCGCGCCCAGCGTGTACCCGACAGCGGCGTAGACGAGATTGGACAGCTTCACAAGACTTCGGTCCCCTCGGATCGGTTGGTCTCACCGTAACCGGCGGGGTAACCCGGCAGCGCCGCGGTGCGGCGGTGAGATATTCTCGACCGGTTGCCCGACGCCGGGCGGCGCACGGTCCCCCGTAGCTCAATTGGCAGAGCATTCGACTGTTAATCGAAATGTTACTGGTTCGAGTCCAGTCGGGGGAGCTGAAGGCCCCGGATTCCGGGGCCTTCTTGCATTTCTGGGCATCTTCCGTCAGGCTTAGTCATCTTTTACTCATCTTTTATTAGGTGATCGGAGGTGGCCCGTGGGGCGTCCACCGTTGCCGTTGGGTACCGCTGGAAAGTCGCTGTTCGTGACGATGCCGAGCGGCCAGATACAGGCACGGGCGAAGTTCCGGGACTTCGACGGCCGGGTTCGGCTGGTTTCCAAGAGTGGCGGTTCCCGCGCTGCTGCCGAGCGGGCGTTGAAGATCGCACTCGCCGAGCGACGGACCCCCGGCGCTGGCAGCGCGGTACTTGCCACCACCCACGTCGCGGAGTTGGCGCAGCTCTGGCTCGACGCGCCGCACGACTGGTCGACCGGAACCGAACGCACCTACCGATCGGTGGTCCGCAATCAGGTCGTGCCGGCTCTTGGCGATCTGCGTCTGCGAGAGGTGACCGCCGGCACCGTGAGCCGGGCTGTCCGCTCGATCGCGGAACGCCACGGACCGGGTGCAGCGAAGTCTGCGCGGGGTTGCCTGTCGGGGATGTTTGCGTTTGCGATCGAGGACGGCGCGGTGCTCGCCAATCCCGTCCGGGACTCCTCCGCGCGCATCAGCGTCGAGAAGAAATCCCCTCGCGCGCTGACTCCCGCAGAGACGGACGCGTTGACCGCATGGTTGCGTTCCAACAAACGCGCAGTCTCGCTGGACATCCCGGATCTCGTCGACTGGATGCTGGCCACCGGCAGCCGCATCGGCGAGGCGCTCGCGCTGCGCCATGGCACGAACGCCGACGGCAAGCCTCTGCTCGACCTCGCGGCGAAGACCTGGGAGGTCAACGCGACAGTGGTCCGTGTGCCGAGACAAGGATTGATCGTGCAGCCGCGGACGAAGACCGAAGCGGGCTGGCGCGTCGTCGCCGTGCCGGACTTCGCCGTCGAGATGGTGCGAGCTCGAGCGGCGATCCACGACGGTGGTGCGGTGTTCACCGCGCCGTCGGCAAAGACGCTGCGCGATCCGTCCAACGCGTCCGGTGACTTGCGGCAACTCCTTGACTCCTTCGACTGCGAGGTCTGTGCCGGCACCGGGTATCAGCTGGCCGCCGACGGCACATTCACGTTGGGGTCCTGCGGCCAGCGCCAGCGCTGCGATGCCGGCTCATGGTCATGGGTCACATCGCACGTTTTCCGCAAGACCGTCGCCACGCGGCTCGACGAAGCAGGTTTCAGCCCACGGCAGGTCGCGGACCAACTCGGCCACGCCAACCCGTCGATGACTCTGGATGTCTACTTCGGTCGTCACGTTGTCAGCGCGGCGGCAGCCCACGTGCTCGATCGCTGAAGACTCGGGCCTCCCCGCCCGACCAGCGGCGTCTTCCGCGCCCGATCCGCGGCATGTGAGTGCGGATAAGCGAGCGCGATCCGCGGTATAGAGGGATGATTCCGCGCGCATCATCATCGTGCCGCATCAGCCGACCGAGGCGGGCACCCTACTCCCGATCTCGGCTGCGTCTGGC
>JBDTFN010000070.1:0-25747 GCA_039937915.1 Jatrophihabitans sp.
GACGAACTTGCGCCCGTGGTCGCCGAATTCTGCGGCGCCCCGGGCCGTCGGGGTGCTGAGGTCAGCTCGTGACGTCTTTGGTGGATATCCGCGACCACGCGAGGCTCAGGAATACCGCCGCGTAGGCCAGGTGCAGAAGCGTCCATCGGGCGAGGTCGGTCACGCTCACGGATGTCCGCAACAACTCCCCGAAGCCCAGCCAGTTGTGGGTCAGCAGATAGGGATGGATAGCGGATAGCTGTGGCACGGCATCGAGCAGAGCGGACACGATGGCGATGCTGATCGTGGCCGCCATCGCCGCGATCGGATTCTCGGTGAGGGTGGAGATGAAGACCCCGCCGGCCGCGAGACCGAACAGTGCGATCGCGACGAACGCGACGATGGCGACGGTCCGCAACAGGGCGTTACCGATGCCGACTGTCTCGCCGGACAGCAGCACGAGGGAGTGCAGCCCGAACAGCACGGCACCGGTGAGCAGACCGACGACCGCCACGACCAGCACTGCCAGCAGGGTGAAGGTCGCGACCGCCATCGTCTTGACCGTCAGCAAGCGTCCGCGCGCAACCGGCACGGTGAGCAGGTAACGCAGCGTGCCCTGGCCGGCCTCGCCGGCGATCGAGTCACCGGCGATCACGCCGATGACGAGCGGCAGGAAGAACGGAATCGCGACCGTCAGCGCGGTGAACACGAGGAACAGGCCGTTGCCGGTGATGCGGCCGAGGAACTGCGGGCCGTCGTTGCCGCCGGGACTACTCACCTTCACCGCGACACCGATGACGATGGGCACGATGGCCAGCGCGGCGAGCAGGATCGCGTTGCGTCGCCGTCGCAGCATCAGCCTGACCTCCCCGCGGTACTGGCGCAGCAGCGCACCGCGGTAGCGCTTCAGCTCGGGCAGCGCGGCCTCAGCGGAGGACATCAAAGCCCTCCCCGGTGATGGACACGAACAAGTCCTCTAGATCGGGTCGGTCGACGTTGAGCCGGCGTAGCCGCACGCCGGCGTGGATCAGGGCTGCCGCAATGTCCTCCACGACGTCGTTGCCGAGACGAGCCGTCACCGCGGTAGCGCCGTCCGCGACCGTCGGGACGAGCCCGGTCCGGGTGAGCACCTCGCAGGCGAGCTGGAGGTCGGGGGTTTCGATGCTGATCATCGGTGCGCCGTCGGCGAGCACTTCGGCGAGCGTGCCTTGGCGGACGAGCCGGCCGCCGACCATCATCCCCACGTGGCTCGCGACCTGCTCGATCTCGCTGAGCAGGTGGCTGGACACCAGCACGGTCATGCCGTCGGAGGCGAGGTCTCGGACGAGTTTGCGAACCTCACGGGTGCCCTGCGGGTCCAGTCCGTTCGTGGGTTCGTCCAGGATCAGCAGTTGGCGGGGCTGCAGCAGCGCGGCGGCCAGACCCAGCCGCTGCTTCATACCGAGGGAGTAGTTGCGGTACTTCTTGCCTGCCGCAGCGGTGAGCCCCACCCGGGCCAGCGCCGCCGCGATACGGGTGCCCGACGTGGACGGGTCGGCCGTTGCATCGCTGACGTCCAACCTGCGCAGGTTCTGCTCGCCGCTGATGTAGGGGTGGAACGCCGGGCCCTCGATCAGCGCACCGACGCGAGGCAGCACGGAGGTAACCGCACGCGGGATCGGGTGGCCGAGCACCTCGATCTCGCCGGCGTCGGCGGCGATGAGACCCAACAGCATCCGGATCGTCGTCGTCTTGCCCGACCCGTTGGGTCCGAGGAAACCGTAGATCGCGCCCTGGGGCACGCACAGATCGACGGAGTCGACAGCGATCTGGTGGCCGAAACGCCTCGTGAGCCCCGACGTCTGGACAGCGATCGTCACTACGCCTGCTTTATGTCTGCTCGCCCGGTCAGCGGGTCGTGGTGGCGACGCGCTCGAGCAGCGCGGGGGAGACGGCGCCAAGGAATGTTCGGCCGTCAGGCAGGATCACCGCGTTCAGCAGCGCGGTGTGCAGCAGCCGGGTTCCGTTGGTGCCGACCGCACTGGTGAGATCGCTGAGCATCGAGCCCGACAGTGCGGAGGACGCTCCGCCCTTCGGCAGCTCGACGATCGACGTCCAGCCGCTGCCGATCAGCTTCGGTGCGAACGAGCCGGCCGCCCCAGGAGTGGCCTTCGGGGAGGCGTTCGGCCGGGGTCGGTGGTGGTCGCCGTGGGTCCTGGTCAGGCCGAGCGGGTCCTTGGATACCGCGGCCCCGGCGGGGATCTTGAACGCGAAGGTCGATGCTGCGGGGCGGGTGTAGTTGATTTTGGTGAACCCCGTCGAGAATGCGGGGGAGGATGCACTGCCGAATACCTGGACCCGCAGCGGCAAATACGTCGTCGCGTCGATGGAGATCGTCACCTTGCGGACAGTCGAGCGAGTGTCGCGCGGGGCAAGCACGAGAACGTATGCGTCATGTTTGGCGACCCGACTGGTCGAGTCGACGGTGACCTTGGTCGTCGGGTCGATCGCTTTCAGCAGCTTCGTGGCGATTGCGACGGGCGTGGTGTCCGTGGCGTCAGGACGCTCCGACGTCACCTTCGACGAGTGGGTCTGGCCTGATCGCCTGGCCAGCGTGTTGTGCGTGACGGTGTTCGTGTCTGACGTGTAGGTCCAGACGTTGTCGCCGTTGTGCACGACGTCGGCCTCGGACAGCTCGCCGGTCAGGGCGATGCGCTGCTTGTCGGCACCGTCGGACCAGACCCGCGCGGTGTGCGTGCCGCTGAGGAACGTCTGCCACGAGAACGATGCAGTGTCGTGGCCACCTGGGAGCGTCGGGATTCCGAAGTTCGCGGTCTCGCTGAGCTGGCCGGAGAAGGTCGTTGCCGTCGACCCCTGGACGTCGGCGATGAGCTGAGCGGCGCTGCGTGCAGGAAGGTTAGGGCTTGCCCCCGACGCGGCGCCGCTGTTCAGTGCTACCCCCGCGACAACGACCCCAGCCACGATCACCGGTGCGGTCCAGGCAAGGCGGCGGCGGGCCCGGTCACTCGGGTGCGGTGTACTCATCACACCCTTGAGCTTGCACCCCGACCGGCGACCGGAACCGAATATGGAGGCGATTGACAGGTTCGCCTCAGCGGTTCATCAACTAACCGCGCCGTACGCGACCGCGCTTGCACGGACCCTGTCTGCGGGCGGGTAGCTGTTTGACTTCAGTCGTTGCACGGAGTGCACTCGTAAGTGCAGTCACGCTGCCGATCTGGGACCGTCATCGTCGCGTTCGCCGCGATGTCGTGAGCGCCCGCTCACCGCGCCCAGAACCTCTCCGGCCACTGAGTCCGATCGCCTCGCCGGTCGGTGCTGGAAGGCTGACGTCGATTCGTCTCCCTTCCGCCCTCGTGCAGTGCGACGACATTGACCATGACAACCGCCTCATCGAATACCCGACCGGAAGGAAAGTCATGAGCCAACGAACCCAGTTCATCATCGGGGCTGAAGCCAGTTGTAGCGACGGGGTGTGCGGGGAGGTGACCCGCGTGGTCGTCGATCCCGTAGCGGAGGCGCTCACCCACCTCGTTGTCGAGCCAAAGCATCGCCAAGGTGACGGGCGGCTCGTTCCGCTCGCGCTGCTCGACACCACGACCAGTGTGGTTCGGCTGCGTTGCACGCTGGCGGAGTTCAACAAGCTCGAGGCGGCAGACGAGTCGCACTTCATTTCCGGCAGTCACGGATACGACGGGTACAGCGGCGGACAAATCCTGCGACTGCCGTATTACGGCCTTGGCAACGGTCTGGGCCTGGGCGCCGGCGGCCTGAGTCTGGGCATGACGGCGGACCTGGGCAATCTTGACCTGCCGGTGACCACCGACATCGTGCCCAGCGGTGAGGTGTCCGTGCATCGAGGCGACCGGGTCATCGCCACCGACGGAGAAATCGGCCGGGTGCAGGGCCTGGTCGTGGACGGTCCTGATCACCGGGTGACCCACGTGCTGCTGCAGGAGGGTCACCTGTTCGGCCGCAAGGACGTCGCTATCCCGATCAAGGCTGTGACTGGGGTAGACGACGGCATCGGCCTCAACATCAGCAAACAGCAGGTGAAAGACCTGCCGGCCATCGACATCGATCATCCTGAGGAGTAACCGCGGTCGAGGCGAGACGTCAGGGCTGACTCGGCTAAGGGGTCGTTGCTGACGGAGACTGAGTGACCGCGGCGTCCACCGACGGATACAGGTGCTCGGCACCAATGCGGGCCAGGAGCCCGCTGCGGTCCAGGCTCGTCCGCACAGCCTCGTCAGCTCGCGCGATCACGAACTGAATCTGGTCGTGCTCGAGCTGGTCTAGAATCTGGCCGAGGACCCGTGAGCCGGTGTAGTCGAGGTCGCTCATCCCCGCCGCATCAAGCACCACCAACCTCAGCTTGCCGTGCGCCCGCGACATCGCCGCGTCGAATTCAGTGCGAAAGCGCGTCGAATTGGCGTACCAGAGCGGGGTCGCGAACAGCACGACCAGCACGGTGGGAACCTGAACCGTCGGCACGGCTCCACTCAGCGGCGCCCAGCTGGTCGTATCAGGGACTCGACCGAGCACATGCAACTGCGGGCGAGCACTGAGCCGGGTCCGATCAAGAATCGCCAGCCCGACGGCGACGCCGATTCCCTGCTCCACCCCGACCAGTGCGACCGTGACCAGCGTGACGACGGCTAGCCCAAGCTCGAACAGGTCGAAGCGGGCGATGGCCACCAGGTCAGGCAGATGGAGGATGCGCGCGGCGACCAGGATGAGCACCCCGGCCAACGTCGCCACCGGGACGTCGCGCAGGATCCATGCGGCCGGTATCAGTGCCGCGAGGCCGGCCGCCGCGGCCAGGCCGGTTATCTGCGTGCGCCCGGACGCAGCCGCCACCACGGCCGTCCGCGGCGGGCTGGCGTTCACGGGGAAGGAACCCAGTAGCCCTGCAGCGACGCTTCCCATGCCCACGCCCAGGAAGTCACGGTTGACATCCACTACGTATCCACCCCGGTCGGCGAATGCCCGCGTCGTCGCTGCAGTCTGAGTGATCACAACCAGCGCGACCACGCCCGCCAACGTCACCACGTGGCGCAGCGCCGACCACGACAGGCCGTGCAAGCCGACGTGAGGCACACCGTCTGTGACCGTGCCGAGCACCGCGACACCATGCCCGTGCAGGTTGAGCACCGCGACCAAAGCCGTCGTCACCACCACCGCGAGCAGCGTCCCAGGCAGTCGGCGGTCGATGCGCTCAGCCACGAGCACGGTCGCGATCACGCCGATACCGATACCGACCGTCCAGCCGCGGGCATCGCCGAGGTGCCCGACCACGGTCACCAGCCGGTGCGCTGTCGAACCACCCACAGCAGGCAGGCCCAGCAGGTCGGGCAATTGGTGCACGACGATGATGACCGCGACACCGGCCATGAACCCACTGATGATCGGCGCCGAGAGGAACTCCGCCACCCAGCCGAGGCGCAGCAGCCCGACCAACGCGACGAACACGCCAACCACCACCGCGAGAAGGCCGACCAGCTCCACGTAGCGGGGGGAACCCGCAGCCGCCAGCGCGCCGACCCCCACCGCGAACAGCGGCGCAATGGTCGAATCCGCACCCACTGACATCTGCGGGCTCGACCCCAGCACAGCGAACAGAACACTTCCCGCGATGAACGCGAAGAAGCCAGTGATCGGCGGCATTCCTGCCAGCCGTGACGTCGCCAGCTGTTCCGGCACTGCGATGACCAACAGCGTCACGGCGGCAAGAAGATCACCAGCGAGCCACGAACGGCGGTAGCCACGCAACGAGGAGAACGCGACCGATCGCAGCCGACCGTTCAGCCCCAGGCGCCATGACACCAGCACATGATTGCAACTACGCGGTGCGGCCGGCATCAACAGTCATTGCTGGCCGGTGTTTTTGTGCCAGTCACCGATCTCGGCCAGCCGGCGCTGCTGCTGGACGGCGGCGCCTGCGTCGCGTCCCTGGTCGCGCTCGCGCAGGTTGACGGTGACGCGTGTGCGGTGTTCGACGGGTTTGTGGTCGTCGTACTTGAATTTTGCGTCAACGTGCAGCACGTGCAATCGGATGCCGCGGATGCCCGACAGCATCCGCCCGTAGGGGGCCGCGTCGACATCGACGACGGCGTGGCGGCCTTCGGGTTGGATGTCGGTCAGCTGCGCGGCGAGGATCTGCGCCTTTCCGCCAGGATCGTCCACAACGGTGGGCCGACAGACGAACTGCACGGCGGCGTAGTAGCTGGTGGGGACACCGTCTTCTTCAGGTCCGTCGGCTTTGGCCCGCCAGTACGTCGGGATGTAGGCGTAGTCGTCGAGCACCGAGAGCCGCACCTGGGTGGCTGCTTCCAAGTGCGGCCACACCGGGTTGGGCCGGGCCAGGTGCAGCAGTAGCTCGTCCTCGCCGGCAATGGTGAAGTGGGTGGGCAACAGCAGTGGGGCCTCGGCTGGGTCCAGGTTGTTGACCGCGAGCGTCCCGAACCGGCTGGTCGACGCTAGCCAGGTGCGCCATTCGGCGGTGCTGCGTGCGGCGTCCCACGGGTGGATCAACACGTCAGGCTCCTTCATGATCGTGCTGGTGGGGGCTCAGCGATCGTCGACTGCGGTGTCCGGACTGCTCGGTAATGCCGACGCCGACCGGACCAGGTCGGCGGCGTGGTCGGGTACGGCACGGAAGAGTTCGCGAGGTGGGCGCGAGTAGGTGGTCGCCTGCGGACGCTCGGGGAGCTCGGCCAGCGATTGCCGGACGTCGTGGTACGGCACCGTCGAGAGCAGGTGGGACATCATGTTGACGCGCGCGCTGCGCTTGTCGTCGGCGTCGACCACCCACCACGGCGCCTCGGCGATGTCTGTGTGCACAAACATCTCGTCCTTCGCGCGTGAGTAGCTCTCCCACCGCAGGATCGACTCGACGTCCATCGGCGAGAGTTTCCACCGTCGCATCGGATCAGCACGACGTGACGCGAAGCGCCGCTCCTGCTCGCTGTCGCTCACCGAGAACCAGTACTTGCGGAGCAGGATTCCGTCGTTGACGAGCAGCCTCTCGAACACCGGGCACTGGGCGAGGAAGCGGCGATGCTCGTCCGGGGAGCAGAACCCCATCACTCTCTCGACACCGGCGCGGTTGTACCAGGACCGGTCCATCAGCACGATCTCGCCAGCAGCGGGCAGGTGCTCGACATAGCGCTGGAAATACCACTGTCCCTTCTCCCGCTCGGTGGGCGCCGGCAGCGCGACGACGCGGGTGACGCGCGGGTTCAGGTACTCGGTCACCCGCTTGATGGCGCTGCCTTTGCCCGCCGCGTCGCGGCCTTCGAAGAGAATCAGGACGCGTGCCGATTCGGCCCTCACCCAGGCCTGCATGGTGACGAGCTCGGACTGCAGTCGGCGCACCTCGAAGTCGTAGATGTCGCGCGGCAATTTCGATACAGTCGCGCCGCCCGATTTGGCGCGGGATCGCTTCGGTTTGGCCATCGTGCTCCGTTCACGGTGTGGACCCTCAGTGTCGGGCACGCTGCGAGCCTCGCATGGAACAACGCATCCTCAGGTTCATCCTGTCCTCGGGCAGACGCACCCTCTGCTCAACGCCTGGGACTGGGTGGCCTGGCAGAAGCGCAGGCTGATCCGGTCGTGGCAGTCCAGCGGATGGCTGCAGACCGCACAACGTTCGTGTGCTGCGTCGTCGTGGCGAGCGACGATCTCGGGCTCGGTCGTGCTCATCGAACGCGCATGGGCAGCAGCGGCACCCCGAGTTGCGCCTTGCCAACAGGTTGGGCGGAGCCGCGGTTCCAATCTGAAGCCGAGCACTCTCGGACGCGGATGAGGTCGCGTCGTGCGCAGCGATTGACCCTGTTCAAGACAGACCGGTGGGTGGCTAAGTCCGCTGCCCGGAGGACCGAACCGAAGCGGACGACGACGAGAGTGGTGATTCCTTCGTTGGCGATCGTGGCTGGTTGCCCTACGGACCACACGCTCGCCCGCAGGGTGGATGTCTCGGGCGGGCACCCACCTCTACAGGTGTGGCCCAGCCAGAGCATCGCCGTGGCGAGTGTGAAGGCCAAGACCCGGGTCATACCTTCGGGCGGGTCCTCGAGATCTGGATCGGAGTACATGGCGCTCCCATGGGGAGTTCACCTGGACGCTTCGGTCGAGGAATCAGATATCCCTCGGATCAGCGGCGGGCGACCGATCCGTTCCGAACCAGCTGAGCACGTCAGCAGGTCTGATGATACCCGCCTCACGTCGTGGGTCAGGCTGGTGTCGTTGGACGACTCTCGATTACCTCGTCGGGACTTTTGCTGGCCCGGGGGTCGCGGCCAGCGGGCCGGTAGGCCAAACGGCACTGTGGCCCGGCCCGCTTCGGCGTCATGGTTGAACCATGACCGTTAGGAGCACGAACATGTCCTCGAACCCGCCCACCCCGATTGCCGGGGAACGCTCGGACGTACATAACAGCTCGGTCGACGAATCCGCCGCAGCGCACCATCAGTGCGGCGCGACCCACCTCGCCACCGGGCACGTGTGTTTGCTGCCAGAGCGCCATGTCGGCAGCTGCAAGTTCGTCGATGCATCAACGAGTCGCTGATGCATCGAGTTCTCGCCGTGGCCCGGTGGTGAGGCGAACGTCGAGAAGACTCAGACGGGGCGGACGTCTGCGGCCTGCGGGCCCTTCTGACCCTGGGTGGTGCTGAACTCGACGCGCTGGTTCTCGTCGAGGCTCTTGTATCCGTCGCCGCTGATGGCGGAGAAGTGGACGAAGACGTCGGCGGTGCCGTCGTCGGGAGCGATGAAGCCGAAGCCCTTTTCGCTGTTGAACCATTTGACGATGCCTTGAGTCATTGCGTGTCCTTCGGGTCGGGCATGGGCAGAGCACGTCTGATGATTGCTCTGGGTCGTGCGATGCCTGACTTCCGGTGGAAGAAATGACGACAAGCGCAAGCAATAGTCCTGCGCACATCGTGCCGAAGGAGGAATGCTGGTCAACCGGGGCGAATTTAGCACGGCCCACCGGTGATCGGGCGACTTCGCGCGCCGGATCACGGCCTGTCCTTCGCCGATCAGGGGCAGGAGACGGTGCCGGTGGCGGTGATGGTCTTGCCGCTGACCAGGTCGGTCAGCTCGGCGTCTTTCACGGTGAAGCTGGTGCCGCTGGCGGACACGGTGGGCTTTGCCTGACCAGATTTCAGCGAGTAGTCGGCGGCGTTGGGGCCGACGAAGCCGAGCGAGCGTGCGCTGATCGAGCCGCGGTAGGTCTCGGAGTCTCCGTCCACGTGGACCGCGATCGACCCGATGTCCGAGACGCACAGCGTGATGGTGGCCTTGGCGGCGAACGCGCCGGTAATGCTGATGCCGCTGCCCGATGCGGCGGAGGCGGGCGTCGCTGCTGCTCCGGCAGTGATCGTCAGCGTCTCCTTCGTTTGCGTGCCGGTGCTGTGACCCGAGGGGGCACCCGCCGAAGTACCGCTGGACGAACATCCGGCGCAGGTCATGGTTGCGGCCGCGGCTGCGGCAATGAAGAGGGTAGGAAAGGTGATCGCGCGCATGCGGGTCTCCAACAAGTGTTGTTATTATGGCAACAGCCGGAATCATACAAGCAACGTGGGGCAGCGAGAAGAGGGCAGATGTCAACGACGTTCCTGCGTGGACTTGCCCTTGTCGAGATCGTCGGTGTCGAGGGTCCGATCGGGGTCAGCGAGCTCGCCCGGCGGCTCGGCGCTGACAAGGCGAGCGTGTCGCGGATGGTCACTGCGGCAGCGTCTGACGGGTGGCTGGCCCGCACCGACACTGGCGTGGTCCTCGGGCCGCGTCTACCTGTGCTGGCCCACCACAGCAACCTCGCCAGGGTGCTGCGAGACGCCCAGCCGGTGGTTGACGCCGTGGCAGGCGTCACCGGGCTGTTCGCCCACGCCTACGTGGTGGTCGGGCACGGTGTCATGCCGGTGCTCTCCGGCGGCCGGGCGCCCGTCAGCCTGCCCCGCCCCCCCGGCCTGGAGATGCCGATTTGGTCGATCGCTGCCGGCCGGGCGGCCGCGAGCCTGATGGCGGTGTCGACCCTGAAGTCGATGCTGCCCGACGGGCCATTGCCCGCGACGGCGATCTCGGAGGCGATGCGTAGCGAGATCGCCGACTCGGCAGGGGGGTCCGACGACGGTCCTGAGACGGCGGAGTCGGTGCTCACCCGGCGGTCGTTCCTCGCCGCGGTCGATCAGATCCGACACACTGGCGTCACCTTCGACGTCGGCGATTTCCACCCGATGATCCACTGCGTCGCGGTGCCGTGGCCCGGGCTGATCGAGCCCGCTGCCCTCTGTGTGATCGGGACGCCGGCGGACGTCGCGGCGAACGCGGACCTCGCCGAAGCGGTGCTCCGGGAGGCGGTGCAGCCCGGTGGGACCCGCGATCGCGTCGTGCAGCGGGCCGCCGACTTCCAGCGCTCCTGAGGTCCGATCGGACGTCAGAAGGGCCAAGTGGATCGGCCTGCATTACGCGGGAGAGCCGCGGTGCCGCCGGGGGGTCATCGCTGCTCGTCGAGCCACGCAAGCGCCTGCGCTTCGGACCAGGCCAATGCCTCTGCGGCCCGATCAGCTATCAACAGCGGCGTGACCCCGTGATCCCGTTCGCGCTCAGCGCAGGTCCAGATCACGCTGGAAACTGTGGTCAGGTCAAGCGCCGGCCACGGCGATGCGACCGGCGGCGATGCCCCCTGCCGAAAGAATCCGCGCTGCCCCTCGATCTCGGCCATAGCAGGCCCTTCTCGTCAGCGTCATGCGACGTCCCGATGCGAAAGTACGGCCGCCGCAGCGGACCTACATCTGGACAGAAGCTCCGGTCAGATTGTTTGAGTGCTGTGCTGGCGCCGTTGACGATCTGCCATAAGTGGCATATCACTGTGGATAGGTGTTCGGAGAACTAATTCCAGGGCCTGGTTAGGACACCGCCATGAACGCACCGAATGGCATCGCTACCGTCTCGCGGGCCGGTATACGGCGGGTGATCCCGCCGTGGGAGTTTCGCCATCTGCGAGGGTGGGCGAGCGTGCGCGTTGGTGGTGGAATCGTTTTGACCGCCTGTGGCGTCCTTACCCTGACCTTCGGTGGGAACGACGCGAAGACCTATTGGTGGGGGGCGGCGTTCCTGGCGACTGCGGCGCTGGCGTTCGCGGCAGGCTGCTGGGAGCTGAGTATCGCGCGCCGCGCAGGGCCTCGATCCTGATGTACAACACCGCAAGATCGTCTGCGGTCCCGAGCAGCTGGAGATTCACCACTACTACCGGGTCAACCTCGACGCGAAGCGACCCAATTGTCACTGGCCGACTTCGATCATCGGCTAGTTCGCCCGGTCGGCGCACCAGTTACTGAGCAACTGCAGGTAGCCGGCGGCGAACTCCCCGGCGGCCGTGCGGAGGCGGTGGTCGGCTCCGGGCATGACGGCTATTTGCTGTGGGCGCGCGGCGCGAGCTGCGGTCTGCTGGTAAACGGCGACGCTAGCTGCCACGGGCACGAGGAAGTCGCTCTCACCGAGGATCGCAAGGGTGGGTGTTGTCATGCGGATCAGGTCTGGGTAGGGGTCGTATTCGACCCAGACTCGCAGTTGCGTCCAGGTGTCAGCGTCCAGGGTGAAATTTCCGAGGGCCGCCGGATACCACGGCTGCTGCTCGTAGCTGGCGAAAATTCGCCGGCCCTGCGCGACTTCTGCTCCGGCTCGCGCGGCCGAGCTGAGTTGGCGGTACAGCGTCGCGGCGACGCGTTCCCCCGCGCCGACGCGGGTGAGTGCGAAGACCTCGGCGTCCACGAACGACACGGCCGGACAAGAGTTTGCGATGACATGCCGCAGTGTCGGCAACTGGACGCCCAGGCGCAGGGCGACCCAGCCGCCCTCGCTGTGCCCCAGCACTCCGACGGCATCCTCGGCGACCAGTGGTTGCGCCTTCAGACACGCCACCGCAGCGGCCGCGTCCCCGGCCAGTGCATCGACCGTTGCGCTCGACCAGGCGCCCGTCGACTGGCCGACGCCGCGCTTGTCATAGGCCAGGACCGCGATGCCAGCCTGCACCAGGTGATCACGCAGGACATCAAACAAGCCGTCGTTTCGCCGGTCAGCGGGACCTGAACCGCCAATCAGCACCACACCCGGAACCGGTGGCATCCCGTCCGGGCAGGTGACGGTTCCATGAAGGCGCGCTCCGACACCGGTGAACGACACGTCAGCGTGCATGTGGCCACGCTGTCACAGATCAGCACCGTGACCGGCCGGAGCCGGCAGCGGTCGCTCTTTCCAGGTCCGCCCACCATCGCTCATTTCAGCCTTGCTCACCATTGCGGGCGCGCTCGTCGGCGTCGTCATCGTCAGGGTCGTTCAGACCCGCAGGCGCCACCAGGTTGCGCAGCGCCATCCCGGACTTGCCGCCCCAACCGGTCGCACGACGCTAAAGCCATCTGCCCGGGACCGACCGCACAGAGCTGATTTCATCGAGGCCCAGGGTGACGCCGATCGGCTAACGGAGCAGCCTTACCAGGATCGGACGCATCGACGGTGCTGTCTGCCGCGCTGCGAACGCCCGCCCATTGGGCCCACTGATGGCCAGGTTTCGTCGATGGACCGGTCGTCGAAACAGCGGTTGCCGCGCGCCGAAACTGGCATGATTGATGGTGTGCGCATCCGAATCGAGGGCACGGATTTGCCTGGTCGCGGCTGCGGCCCGAGCCCAGAGCGCCGGGGCGGATACGACAACATCCGCGTCGGTGTGCAGCGACGGAACAACCCCCGGGAGTGGTTGGACCTGCAGCCGGGCGACGCCGAAGCAGTGACGTGGGAGTTCGACGCCACGGTGACCGAACGTCACGGCGGCCTCGACGTGCTCGGCCCTTATGTCCAGGGCGGGCCAGGACAACGTTTCATCTACCTCTCGTGGGGCACAGTCACCACGGCCGGCGAGTTCGAAATGTTCCGTAGGGCCAAGTTGCTCATCGCCGACATCGATGAATCCGTACTGCGGGCCGCCGATAAATCAGGACTCCTCATCGGACGGACCGGTCTCACCGATGCGAAGGGCAAGCCGATCTGCGCACGGCTACGCGGTGTCGCTTGGTCTCCGGGGTAGGGGTGCGGACCAGGCCCGGAATCCGTGCCGCCTCAGCGGGCTTCGAGCTTTTCCAGCCGATTGGTCAGCAGCGGGATCCGATGTACGTTGCCGGTCAGGCCGACGTACCGTTCGCCGAACACCGCGAGGATCGCGTCATCGAGGCGTCGGACGGCGCCGGCCGGGTACCGGTAACCCATGCGTGTGATCAGCGCGTCCATGTCGACGGACGCGAGCAGACCGCCCAGCTCGTCAAGCGAGGTGATACCCAATTCGAGCAGCAGCCCGGAAATCCAGGCGTAGTGGTCGGTGCGTGACCAGCCCGCATCGGGGTACTGAGAGGCGAGGAAGGTTGCCAGTTCCTGCGGACTGATCCGTGGGTCGACAGGATCGAAATCGGGGTGTTGTGCTGATAACGAGGCCTGGAGCCGATTGCGGATCTCGGAGAACTCTCGATCGGCCAGTTCCAACAATCCGGCGGCGAGCGTGAACCGGCGCTCCAGGTCCGGGGCAAGCTCGGCGGGCACAGTGCCCTTGTAGCGGATGTCGTGTTCGAACTCCGCCCACGCGTGCTGAAGCACCGTGCGCACCTGGACCGAAGCCGGCCGCTCGCGATCCACGGCCGAGGAGACGAGCAGATGGCGGCTGGCATAGCCGAAGCGACCTTCGCGGGCGGTCTCCTCGCCGAGATCGCGGTCATTGATGATCGTGAGTTGGTCGGCGAACAACTGCGCCACCGCCACGACGTCGCTCTGCAGGTAGGTGATTACTCGTACGCCGACGACATCGGTGATCTGGGTCAGTGGGTCGGCGTACAACGGCTCGCTGTCCACCGAACGGACCGCCTTCGCCGCGAATGAAGCCACGCTCTTGGTACGACCGGTGATGCTCAGATAGTTGATGCCTGCGTCATCGAGCAGCGTGGTGATGATCGCGACGTACCGAGCGGTGATGACGGGCAGTTCCGGCTGGAGCGCGGCATACGTGCGTACCGCATGGCTGACCGGCTCGTCCTCCGTCTCTCGGGAACGGGGGGAGTGTGGGTCCATGAGGACACCCTGCCTGACGCCAAACTGTTAACGCGAGTTCGCATCGCCTCGCTCGGTACCCAGGCAGCCGACGTCGAATCGTTATCGGTCTCACTCAGCCAGCCGGTACGTCCCAGGTCATCATGGGTGACTGCCACATCGGGGGAACCATGCGGAACGCACTACACGCCTTGCTGGCCACACTGCTCGTTGCGGTACTGGCGCCGGTCGCCGGCATGCTCGTCGGAACGACGGCAGCGTGGGGGGCGACCGGTTGCCCGCCTGCCGGATACGGCGTGCACCGATACGCGCCGGGGAACGGCAAGACCGTAGCGCTCACCTTCGACGACGGGCCGGGTCGCGACACCGGCCGCATCCTCGCCATCCTGCGGCAGTACCGGGTCCCGGCGACGTTCTTCAACCTCGGTGCGAACGAGCGGTCGCAGCCGACCTACGTCCGTGCCGAGGCGCAGGCCGGTTTCGCGCTCGGTAGCCACACCTGGGATCACGCCAACTTGATCTATGACGGCGCGTCAGGGCAGGCCAGCGAGATGGACCGTGAACGGTCCCAGCAGGCTCAGCTCACCGGCGCCTACCCCTGCCTGTTCCGTCCGCCGTACGGCAGTTACAACTCCACGACGCTTCAACTCGCGCAGAACCGAGGGATGGCCGTCTGGAACTGGTCGGTCGACACCGAGGACTGGAAAGCGGCCGGCTCGGGCGCACAGTACTGGGTCGACCGCATCGCCTCACGCGCGAATGCGGGCGGCTCGCAGGCCCACCCGGTGGTGCTCATGCACAACCAGCCAGGAGGCAACCCTGCGACGGTCGCGGCCTTGCCGCGGATCATGTCCTACTACCAGCAGCACGGGTACCGGTTTGTCGATCTGCTCGGTCGCAGCGGGCCGCCAGCAATCTCGACCATGTCGGTGCACCGCGGGGGAGTGACCGGTGGCACCAGCGTGACGGTCACCGGCGCCGGCTTCTTCGGGGTGCAGGGGGTCACCTTCGGTGGGGTTGCGGCGCGGTCGTGGCGCCAGGTCGCCGCTGGCCGGATCGTCGCGACCGCCCCGGCCCACGCTGCGGGCGGGCTTCCGGTCCGCGTCGTCACGACCTTTGGCACGTCGGTGTGGGTGCATGCCGCCAGCTACCTCTACGTCGGCCAGCCCACCGTCACCGCGATGTCGGCCCACACCGGCGGCGTCAGCGGCGGCACTGCGGTGACCATCAGCGGGACGAACTTCCAGGACGTGCGGCACGTGACGTTCGGCGGCGTCGCCGCTCGTTCATGGCACCTGATCGCGCCGGGCCGGATCGCCGCGATCACGCCGACCCACCCGGGCGGGCTGGTCCCGGTGCGGGTCGCTACGGCCTACGGCACCTCGGTGTGGGTGCACGCGGCCAGCTACGTCTACACCGGCTGATCAGATCGCGACGGTCAGGTCTCACCAGCGCGGCGAAGTCGACCGTCGGTCGGCTGACCCGTCCTCGGCCTCGATCAGCGAGATGACCGCATTGACCAACGCCAGGTGGGTGAAGGCCTGCGGGAAGTTGCCGAGGTGCCGCCCGGTGCGGGCGTCGATCTCCTCGGCGTAGAGGCCGAGCGGGCTGGCGAAGGAGAGCATCTTCTCGCACAACTCCCGCGCCCGCTCCAGTTCGCCGATCATGACGAACGCCGATACCAGCCAGAACGAGCAGATGGCGAAGGTCCCCTCCTCACCCTGCAGGCCGTCGTCGGTCTCCTCGACCCGATAGCGCAGGACAAGTCCGTCCACGGTCAGTTCATCGGCAACAGCCAGGACGGTTGCGCGGACCCGCGGGTCGTCCGGAGGGAGGAAGCCGGTCAGGGCGATGAGCAGGGCACTGGCGTCCAGAGCGGTGCTGTCGTAATGCTGGACGAACACCCCACGCTCATCGACACCATTCGTGCACACGTCGGCGTGGATGGCGTCAGCCTCGCTTCGCCACTGCGCAGCCTCGGCCGTGCTGCCACGCATGCGTGCCAGTTTGGCGCCCCGGTCCAGAGCGACCCAACACATGACCTTGGACGAGACGAACTGACAAGGCTCGCCACGCACCTCCCAGATGCCACGATCCGGATCACGCCAGTGCTGACGCGCGGATTCGACCTGGTGCGTCACGATCGGCCAGATGCGGTCATCGAGTCGGTTGCGGTGCCGCGCGTGGATCGCGATCGAACCGAGCACCGATCCCCAGACGTCGTGCTGCACCTGCGCGAACGCGCCGTTGCCGACCCGTACCGGCCGGGCACCCTCGTAGCCCTCCAGATGATCCAGCGTCGACTCGGCGAGGTCCCGTTCGCCGTCGACGCCGTACATGATCTGCAGGTCGCCGTCGCGTTCGGCCAGGTCGGCGATAAACCAGAAGAAGTCGTTGGCCTCCCAGTCGAACCCGAGGATGTACAGCGCCCAGAGGGTGAAGGCCGAGTCCCGCATCCAGGTGTAGCGGTAATCCCAATTGCGATCCCCGCCCGGTGTCTCGGGCAGCGACGTCGTGGGAGCCGCGACGAGTGCGCCGGTGGGCGCGAAGGTGAGGCCCTTGAGGGTCAGCGCACTGCGTTCGAGAGGGGCGCGCCACGGATGATCGGGGAAGCGGCCTCGGGCCAGCCAACGTTGCCAGTGATGGGCGGTCCAGGTGAGTCGGCGCTGGGCCTCGTCGACGTCGCGCGGGGGTTGGTGACCGGTCCACGAGAGCGCGGCGAAGCGGCGTTCGCCCTCCTTGAGCAGCGTCCGGGACGTCGCCTTACCGCCCTCGAGCCCGAGCCGTAAGTCGGTGGTCAGCAGCAGGTCGAGTCCGCCCGGGTCGCCCGTTGCCCGCGCCTGGTGGTATCCGCTGTGGGTATAGGTCCAGTTCGCCGCGTGCCGCCCGTAGTCGAACATCGGCTCGCACTCCATGGCGACCTGGACCTCGCCGTCAACGCACCGCACGGTGCGCAGCAGGACATGCTCGGAGTCGTAGTCGGTGGGCGCGCGGCGATGACTGCCGGACAGTTCGCCGCCTTCGTGATGCCAGGGCCCGATCAGCAGGACGTCACGGACGACGAGCCAGCCGGTCGGCAGCCCCCAACTGGTCTCGACGATCATCGTGCCCGGGATGTAACGCCGGGCGGCAGGCACATGCTGTTCGGCCGGGCCGATGCCGAAGCGTCCTGCGTGCGGGTCGAGCAGCGCTCCGAACACGCTCGGCGAATCCATTCGGGGCAGACAGAGCCAGTCGACGTCGCCGCTCGGCGCGACGAGTGCCGTCACCTCGCAATCGGACAGGAACGCGTAGTCGGCGATCGGCGTCGCGCGCGCGGGCATCGCTATGCAGAGCCGGAGTCGGTCAGTTCCTCGCTGCTCGCCGCGTCTTGGCGGTCGAGTTGGCGTCGCAAGGTCCGAACCTGGTTCTCCAGCCGCTTGACCTGGCTGCTCAGGCCCTCGACATCCCGCCCGGACGGCAGGCCGCAGTTGCGAATCAGCCAGCGCTGGCTCTTGATCTGCGCATGGGTCATGCGCTCGAGCGCGTACCGGGCTGCGGTTTTTGTCCGCCGGGTGCGCAGGTCGAAGTCGCTGCGCAGCTGCTCGAGGGGGGACAGCTCAGTGATGCTCCGGTCGGCTTCCTCCAGCTCGAGCATGTCGCCCAGCAAATCTGCCACGGCGTCGAGGGCGACCGGCCCGTTGTCGAGGACGAGGTCCATGGTCAGGAAGCCGTGCACGTCATCGGAGTAGTGCAGGTGCTCGGCCCGGACGTCGGCATCGCGGAGCCGATCGAAATAGACGATCGCCTCGTCCCGGAGCGGGTCCCAACCGGCGGTGACGATGACCGCGGGTGGCAGGCCCCGCAGATCCGGTGTGGCCAGTGGGCTGTAGCGCGCGGAGTCCGGGTCCATCGTCCCGGCGACGTGCAGCTCGAACCAGCGCATCGAGCTCTCGTTCAGGGTGCCGGACTCGATGTTGCGGAGGCGGGCGGGCTCGTTCTCGCCCGAGGTGGACGGGTAGATCAGCGCCTGCGCCGCGAGCGGTTGATCCGGGTGCTCGACGGTCCACTCCTGGGCCACGACCGCAGCGATGTTGCCTCCGGCGGAGTCCCCGCCGACGCAGATCCGAGTGGCGTCGATACCCAGGTCGGCGGCGTTGGAGAAGACCCAGCGAACCGTGGACATCCCGTCGTCGTAGGCCTCGTCGACCAGATGTTCGGGCGCCTTGCGGTAGTCGACGCAGACGACGATCGCGCCGAGGCGGTTGGCCAGCGATCGTGCGGTCGGCTCGGCGGTCTCAAGATCGCCCAGAACGAAACCGCCGCCGGGGAACCAGACGATCGCGGGCCGGACGTCCCGGCCGGTGTGTGGCGTGACGACGCGTATCGGGACCGACCCGGCGGTGCCGGACACGGTGCGGTCGATCACCGAGGCGACGCTCGGCTTGGCCGCGACAAGCGGCATCATCTTCTGCATCTGGCGCCGCGCGAAGGGTACCGAGATCCGGTTGCTCAGGCCCCCGTATCGCGCCATCTGCTTGATCAGCGTCTGGGTCGTGGGGTGCAGTTCAGTGCGTAGCGTCCCGTCCGCCTCGAGGCGCTTCAACGTGGGGGAGTTGAAGTCTTCGGAATTGAGCATGTGCGCCCTTCGTCGGCCGGTCATGGCGTGCGCGATACCTTGCGTTTGACCGTCGCGACGCTCTTTCGCACCGGGCGGGTCGCGCGGGTCAGCCGTTCCTGCGTGCCGCGCAGACCCTGGGCAAGCGGTACGACCGCGTTCTCGATGAGCTCGAGGGTCTGGGGCAGTCGTTGCACTGCGGGGTGACCGAGGATGGCGTTCAGCGCTTCGATGCTGGCGCGCAGAGCCAGCACCGGCTCCTCGAGTTGGTCGATGGCGGCCTCGATACGGGCCGCGGAGCGCTGTGCGGACTCGACGGTGACGGTTGCCGCGTCGACGGTCTCCTTCGCCCCGTGCAGGGTGTCCTTGGCTGCGTCGACGGTCTCCTTCGCCGCGTCGACGGTCTCCTTGGACGCGGCAATGGTGTCGACGGCACTGCTCGCCGCGCGTTTCAATTCGCTCAGGGTGCTGGGGACGTCGGAAAGAGAGTCGGTCTGGCGCTGCATCAACTTGTACATGTCGCCCATGCGGGGGGCGCCCGGCATGCCCGGCATCATGAGGAAGCCGCCGCCCCGGCAAGGTCGAGTGCGACGTCGATGATCATGTCTTCCTGGCCGCCGACGAGCCTGCGCCGGCCGACTTCGAGCAGGATCGAGCGTACGTCGACGCCGTAGGTTTGCGAGGCACGTTCGGCGTGCCGCAGGAAGCTGGAGTACACGCCAGCGTAGCCGAGCGTGAGGGTTTCGCGGTCGACCTGAACCGGCCGGTCCCACAGGGGTCGGACGAGGTCGTCGGCAGCGTCCTCGAGGGCGAGCAGATCGCAGCCGTGCCGCCAGCCGTTGAGGTTCGCAACCGCGATGAAGGGCTCGATCGGGCAGTTACCGGCCCCGGCTCCGTGCCCGGCCAGCGAGGCATCCACGCGGGTGACGCCCTCCTCGACCGCGACGAGGGAGTTCGCGACCGACAGCGACAGGTTCTCGTGGGCGTGGATGCCCAGCTGGGTGGCGGGGTCCAGAACGTCGCGGTAGGCGCGGAACCTTTCCCGGACGCCATCCATGGTGAGGTGGCCGCCGGAGTCGGTCACGTACACGCAGTGCGCCCCGTAGGACTCCATCAGCTTGGCCTGGGCGGCCAGTTCGGCGGGCGGCGCCATGTGGCTCATCATCAAGAAGCCCGACACGTCCATGCCGAGATCCCGGGCGGTTGCGATGTGCTGCGCGGAGACATCGGCCTCGGTGCAGTGCGTGGCGATCCGGACCGAGCGCACACCGAGTGAGTAGGCGTGTTTGAGGTCCTCGATCGTGCCGACGCCCGGGAGCAGCAGGGTGGTCAGGACGGCGTGGGAGATGTTCGCCGCCGCCGTCTCGATCCACTCCCAGTCGGTGTGGCTGCCGGCGCCGTAGTTGAGGCTTCCACCGGAGAGCCCGTCGCCGTGCGCTACCTCGATCGCGTCCACGCCCGCAGCGTCGAGTGCCGAGACGATCTGCGCGACCCGTTCGGTCGGGATGCGATGTCTGATGGCGTGCATCCCGTCGCGCAGGGTGACGTCCTGGATGTAGAGCCTGCGATCGGTCATCGAAGTGCCTCCGCGCGGTCGGCGGCCTTGTCGGCCATCCGCTCGGCGACGCGCAACGCGGCCGAGGTCATGATGTCGAGGTTGCCGGCGTAGCTGGGCAGGTAGTGCGCGGCGCCCTCGACCTCGAGGAAGACCGCCACCTTGGTCGTCGGCCGCTGCGTCCCCACCGACAGGAGCGTCTCGATCGGTTCGTCATCGTCCACGGGCAGGAACTGGACCTTCTGCTTGAGCCGGAACCCGGGCACGTACTCGGCGACGTCAGCCACCATCGATTCGATCGACGCGGTCACCGCGTCGTGGTCGGCGTCTCCGATCAGGCAGAAGACGGTGTCGCGCATGATCAGCGGCGGCTCGGCCGGGTTCAGGATGATGATCGCCTTGCCGCGGGCTGCCCCGCCGACCGTTTCTATGGCCTGCGCGGTGGTCTCGGTGAACTCGTCGATGTTGGCGCGGGTACCGGGTCCGGCCGATCGCGATGAGATCGAGGCGACGATCTCCGCGTACGGCACCGTGGTCACTCGCGACACCGCGGCGACGATGGGGATCGTGGCCTGACCGCCGCAGGTCACCATGTTGACGTTCTCGGCCTCGAGGTGTTCGTCGAGGTTGACGGCCGGGACCACGAAGGGTCCGATGGCGGCAGGGGTGAGGTCGATCAAGCGCTTGCCGTGTGGGGCGAGCGCGGCCGCGTTGGCCACGTGGGCCTGGGCGGACGTAGCGTCGAAGACGAGGTCGATCTCGGCGAAGCCGGGCAGGGCAATTAGACCGTCGACACCGTTGTCGACGGTCGGCACGCCCATGCGCCGGGCTCGCGCCAGACCGTCGGACTCGGGGTCGATGCCGACGAACGCCGCCATCTCCAGGCGATCGGACAGACGCATCACCTTGATCATCAGATCGGTGCCGATGTTTCCGGTACCGATCACCGCAACCTTCACGCGGGTCATCGCTTCTCCGATGTCAGCGGGGCCGATGCCGGCCCAGGGGTGGACAGGCTCGGGCACGACGCCGACGTCCGAGCGTCGGTCGGCGGTCGTCGTGTCAAGGAACCGACGATCCACTGGGCGCGCGGGGATGCGCTTCGGTTGTCCTGCTCAGTGGAACTGCCGGCTCGAGGGAAGCAAAGCAAACCCGCTGAGCGGGACATCGTCCGGCGTCCGCACGTGCGAAGGGCGACGGTGGATGGAACGACCTGACCGTGGTCCGGATCGGTCAGTCCCGGGGCGAGAAGGTTGGAACGGGCGCATGCAGCAACTGGAAGACCGACTGGCAGAGTTCGTCGGCCTCACAGCCGAACCGCCACGTGTCGCGCGGTACGCCGTGAACGAGGCGATGATCCGTAACTGGGTCGAGGCCCACGAGGACGCGAACCCGGTCTACGTCGACGAGAGCGCCGCTCGAGCGACCGGGCGAGCGGGCATCGTCACCCCACCGGCGATGATCTCGACCTGGGTCATGTCCGGGCTCCGCCGATACCGCGAGGTCCAGCGCCTGCGGGCCGAGGGCATCGAGGAGGACTTCGCGTACTCCAAGCTGCTCGGCGTGCTCGACGCTGCGGGCTACACCTCAGTGGTCGCAACCAACCTCGAGCAGGACTACGTGCGGGAGGCGCGCCCCGGCGACCACGTCACGTGTCACTTCACGATCGAGGCGATCTCGCCGTTCAAGCAGACGGGATTGGGCCACGGCTGCTTCCTCACCCTGCTCAAGCGCTACGTCGACCAGCACGACGACCTGCTCGTCGAGGAGCGGTTCCGGCTCCTGCGCTTCGACCCGACCCGGACGAAGGAGCCCGCATGACCACCGAGCCGGAGCCGCGGACGGGGGTGCCGAGACTGACGATCACCCAGGACAACGAGTTCTTCTTCACCGCCGCTCGTGAGGGACGACTGGAGATCCAGCGCTGCACCGACTGCTTGACCCTGCGGCACCCGCCCGCACCGGCCTGCCCGTCGTGCCAATCCTTTGATTGGGACACCGTGGAGTCCTCGCGCCGCGGCACGCTGCACAGCTGGACGGTGATCGCGCACCCGCCGGACCCGGCATTCACCTATCCGCTCGCGGTCGGCCTGCTCGATCTGGAAGAGGGCACTCGTTTGGTCGCCGACATCGCAGGGGTCGACCATGCCGATCTCGAGATCGGCATGGAACTTGAGGTCGGGTTCAGCGAGCATGCGCACGGCGAGACGCTGCCGCAGCTTCGGCGTCGCGGAGGTGCGGCATGAGCTACCCGACGGTTGCGGTCGGCACCGCGCTGCCCGAGCTGGACATCGTCCTGGACCGCACGACCATCGTCGCTGCGGCGATTGCGTCGCAGGACTTCGAGGACGTGCATCATGACCCGGGCAAGGCGCAGGGCCGCGGAACGCCGGACATTTTCATGTCGATCAACTCGACCAACGGCTTCCTCGACCGTTACGTGACCGACTGGACCGGGCCAACAGGACGGATCCGCCGGATGTCGTTGCGTCTGGGCGTCCCGAACTTCCCTGGCGACGTGATGACGCTGTCCGGCCAGGTGAGCGCCGTGGACGGTGAGGTGGCGACGATCAAGGTCATCGGGCGCAACTCCAAGGGCGTCCATGTGACCGCCGAAATCCAAGTGAGTCCGTTCGCCGCGGCATCGAGCGACGCCTCATGACCGGCTTCTCCGGCCAGGCAGCCATCGCCGGCATCGGGGCGACCGAGTTCTCCAAGAATTCCGGGCGCAGTGAATGGCGGCTGGCCTGCGAGAGCGTCCTCGCCGCCCTGCAGGACGCGCAGATCGGGGTCGAGGAGGTCGACGGTTTCGCCCTGTTCACGATGGAGACCAACCCCGAGATCGCGGTAGCTCGCGCGCTGGGGATCCCGCAGCTGAAGTTCTTCAGCCGGATCCCGCACGGCGGCGGTGGCGCGTGCGCACCGGTGCAGCAGGCCGCGCTCGCAGTGGCCACCGGCGTGGCCGACGTCGTGGTCGTCTACCGCGCATTCAACGAACGGTCCGGACACCGCTTCGGAGCGGGTCCGCCGGCCTTCGCCTACACCGCGAACACCGACCAGGAGTATCGCAACTGGATCAACCCGTACGGGCTGCTCACCCCGGCCCAGCAGGAAGCCTTCCTCGCGCGTCGGTACATGCACACCTACGGCGCGACGAGCGCGGACTTCGGCGCCATCTCGGTCCTGTCGCGCAAGCACGCGGCGAACAACCCCAAGGCATGGTTCTACGAGCGCCCGATCACCATCGAGGACCACCAGAACTCCAGGATGATCGCCGACCCGCTGCGACTGCTCGACTGCTGCCAGGAGAGCGACGGTGGGCAGGCGTTGGTCATCGTCAGCGCCGAACGTGCGCGCGACCTGCCGCATCCGCCGGCGCTCATCACCGGCGCGGCGCAGGGCGTCGGGCCGCAACAGATCTCGATGAGCAGCTACTACCGCAAGGACATCGACGTGATGCCTGAGGTGTCGCTGGTCGCCGACCAGATGTGGCGCCAGGCCGGGATCGGACCCGCCGACGTCGACGCGGCGATCCTCTACGACGCGTTCACCCCCATGGTGTTGCTGCAACTGGAGGAGTACGGCTTCTGTGGGCGCGGCGAGGCGAAGGACTTCATCGCCGACGGCCATCTCGAGCTCGACGGTCGGCTGCCGGTCAACACCCATGGCGGCCAACTCGGCGAGGGCTACATCCACGGCGTGAACGGCATCGCCGAGGGGGTCCGGCTGATCCGCGGCACCTCGGTGAACCAGCCGACCAAACCGATGTCCACCGTCCTGGTGACTGGCGGCTCGCCGGTCCCGCACAGCGCGATTCTGCTCTCCACCGACAACTAACGGCCTCGCCGGCTGCCAGGAGGTATTACCCATGACCGAACGCATCACCTATGCCCGAGCCACCCACGGTGAGGACGAGATCCAGGCCGTCGTCGACGTGCTCCGTAGCGGGCACCAGGGTTTACGCATCGGCGCCAACGTGCGCGAGATGGAGACCCGGGTCGCGCAGCTGTCCGGCAAGCAGTTCGGCGTCATGTGCAACTCCGGTTCGTCGGGTCTGTACCTGGCCGTGGAATTGCTGGGCCTGCCCGTCGGCAGCGAGGTGATCACCTCGCCACTGACCTTCTCCACCGACGTCGCCCCGATCGTGCGGGCCGGGTTGATTCCGGTCTTCGTCGACGTCGAGCCGAACACGTTCAACGTCGACGTGGGCAAGATCGAGGCGATGGTGGGTGACAAGACGCGCGCCATCCTCATCCCCAACCTCGCCGGCAACTGCCCCGATTGGGACGCCATCCGGGCGATCGCCGACCGGCACGGTCTGAAGATCATCGAAGACACCTGCGACGCGCTGGGTCCGCGACTGCGCGGGACGCCCACCGGCGCGCGCGCGGATATATCGGTCACCAGCTTCTCGATGGCGCACATCATCACCTGCGCCGGTAACGGCGGCATGGTGATGATGGACGACGAGACGCAGCGCGACCACGCACTGCTCCTGCGCCGCTGGGGTCGCCGCTCGGAGCCGAACCTGTTCGGCAACGGCACAGGACGGGTCTTCCGGGAAGATCTCGACGGCGTCGACTACGACAACGACTTCATCTTCGACGTGCTGCCCTGGAACTTTGAGCCGTCCGAGCTCGGTGCTGCCTACGGCGTCGTGCAGTTGGAGAAGCTCAAGGCGAACTACGAGCGGCGCAAGGAGACCTTCGCCGCCTACACCGCGGCCTATGCGGCCTTCCCCGACCTGTTCACCACGCCGGTCGAGACGCCCGAGCTGGACACGGCCTGGCTCTGCTACCCGGTGATGGTCAACGCCGGCGCGCCGTTCACCCGTAGCGATCTTCAGGAATCGCTCGAGGCAGCCGGGATCGACACCCGCACCGTGTGGAGTGGCAACATCACCCGCCATCCGATGATGAGCGGCGTCACCTTCCGCCAGCCCGAGGAAGGCCTGCCCGAGGCCGACGCGGTCTTCGAGCGCGGCATGACGCTGGGCATGAGCCACGGCTTGACGGACCCGGAGGTGCAGCGCATCGCCGACGCGATCGCCGACTTCGCCAGGAAGTGGGCGTGACCGGCCGATTCGAGGGTCGCCGCGCACTCGTGACCGGGGCGAGTCGTGGGATCGGTGCTGCCGTCGCGGAGCGGTTGGCCGCCGAAGGCGCAGATGTCGCGATCGTCGCTCGTACCCGCGATGAGGGCTCGCACACGCTGGGTGGCAGCCTTGCGAGCACCGCCGGCCGGTTGGCCGGGTATGGGACGCAGGTCGCCGCGCTGGTGGCCGACCTCAGCGATCCCGCGTCCCGGGCCGACGTCGTGGTCCGGGCCGAGGCGGCGCTGGACGGGCCGATCGACGTCCTGGTCAACAACGCCGCGGCCGCGATCTATGCGCCGATGCAGGAGTTCCCGCTGCGTCGCCGCCAGCTCACGTTCGAGGTCAACGTGCACGCGCCGCTCGACCTGGCCCAGCAGGTGCTGCCCGGGATGCGCGCCCGCGGCGCCGGGTGGATCGTCAACGTCTCCAG
>JBDTFN010000071.1:0-3979 GCA_039937915.1 Jatrophihabitans sp.
CTCGACCCGCTCACGCAAATAATGGGTCAAGCGGTCGATGATCCGATTGCCGCCGTCGTGGGACAGCAGGGCCCACTGATCGGCCGCCTCGTCGGGGGACAGCGGGTGCGCGGCGGAGAAGATGCGGCGGAACTCGACCTTGAACAAGACTGGATTGGACAGCCGCGCGAATAGGGGACCGAACCGGCTACGCAACACCCGCTGCGCGGGTGTGAGGTGCGCCTTCTCCACGATCATGGAGCCGTTGAACAGGTAGACCCCGCCTAGATCGAAGGACAGTCGCCCGTTGAGGTCGCGTGCCATCAGTTCGGTGGCTACCGAAGTCCCCATATCGTGGGCGACGATGAGCGCGTCCTGACCCTCGACGAGCGACTCGACGAGATCGGCCTGGGTCATCAGCGAGTACCGCGGCAATCGTGGCTTGGCGCTGAGGCCGAAGCCGAGGAAGTCAAAGGACAAGACGCGGCGCCCGCCGAGTTGCGGCAGAATCTCGCGCCAGTCATAGGAACTGGACGGGTAACCGTGCAGCAGGACGACGAGCGGACCGGGTCCGTCCGTGCGGTGGACGAAGATCTGCTGCCGGTCGACGTCTATGTACGTCCCGGACGCCCGCCAGGCGGCTACTCGCGGCGTCAGGTCGCTCATTGCCTCGCTCCGGTCGGCCCGCCGAAAGCGACGTACCTTCTGTTCGCTCCGCAAGCGTCGCTCACAGCCTCACTTCGCAAGCATCGCTCACTGGGCAACCGCCAGCATGAGGCGCACGCAGCGTGCGGTCATCTCGGCCGCGGACTCCTCGGGGTGCTCGAGCCACCACTGCACCAACGTGTTGACCAGCCCCATCCAGACCGCGGTCAAGGCGGACGCGTCCGAGGGGCTGTCGATGCCGCGAGCGCGTAGGAAGCGCTCGGAGCCGCTGGCCGCGAGGGCGGTGGTTCGCGCCTGATACCCGGTTGCGGCGTCGCGGATCGGGCCGGTCGGCGGCATCGTGGTGTCGAAGAGTAGGCGCCAGGCGTTGCGCTGGGGTTCGAGCGCGTCGAAGACCGCTTGCAGCGGGTAGATACGGGAGGCCAGGGTGTCGTCGACGGCGAGTTCGGCCTCGTCCAGGCGGGCGAGCAATTCGCCCGCGACGTGGTGCAGACAGGACAGGTACAGCCCGTCCTTGGAGCCGAAGTACTGATAGATCAACGGTTTGGAGATCCCGGCCCGGGCGGCAATGCGCACCATCGAGGCGCCGACGTAACCACTGGTCGCAAACTCCTCGATGGCTACGCTGAGAATCTGGTCCTCGCGCTCGGCGCGGGGCACTCCCTTGGTCCCAATCGCGGCTCCGCTGGACACGAACGCGATCTTACCCTACGGTAAGTGACCCAAGGGTCAGTTCAGGGTGGGAGGTACCGATGTCGTTCGTGCAGAGCCTGCAAGACCCAGTTGTCTTCGCCATCCCGGTGTTCGCGGCCTTCATGGCCTTGGAGGTTCTCGCGCTGAAGTTCCTCGACGACGGCGAGGAACCGGGCGCCGGCGCCTACGAGTACCGAGATACCCGGACGAACCTGCTCATGGGCTTCGGGTCGCTCGTCGTCAACGGCACCGCCCGAATCTTTGCGCTGCTCGGCTACGCGGCGCTCTACGTGCTGAGCCCGTTGAAGCTGGACCCGCACCAGTGGTACGTCTGGGTGTTCGCGGTCCTCGTCGTGGACCTGCTCTTCTATCTCGAGCACCGTTCCGCGCACCGCGTCCGGATCCTGTGGGCCGCCCACCAGGCGCACCACAACAGTCAGCGCTTCAACCTGTCCACGGCGGTGCGGCAGAAGTGGAACCCATGGTGGGAACTGATCGTCTGGATCCCGCTGCCACTTCTCGGTATGCCGCCCTGGATGATCTTCACCGTCTTCTCTTTCAACCTGATCTTCCAGTTCTTCGTCCACACCGAGCGGGTCGATCGCATGTGGGCGCCGATCGAGCTGATCTTCAACACCCCGTCGCACCACCGGGTCCACCACGCGAGCGACAAGGACTACCTCGACCGGAACTACGCAGGCGTGCTGATCATCTGGGACCGGATGTTCGGCTCCTACGTCGAGGAGACGCACCGCCCGACATACGGGCTCACGAAGAACATCGACAGCCACAATCCGTTCCGGTTGCAGTACCACGAGTACGCGGCCATCGCCCGGGATGTCCGGCGCAGCACCAGCGCTCGTGAACGGCTCGGCTACCTGTTCGGGCCGCCCGGGTGGGCGCCGGTCGATGCGCCGCAGTCCGCGCGAGTCGATCACGTGACTGTGGGACGCTCGGCCATGTGATTGATCCCGACCTGCTGGCTGATCGGTATCGACCCTTGTCTCCGTTGGGATCCGGTGGCATGGGGGAGGTCTGGCTGGCTGAGGACACTTTGCTCGAGCGGCGGGTAGCGGTCAAGCGGCTCTACGCCGGCGCGGTGCCGGACCCGATCCAGCTCGCGCGGATGATGCGTGAGGCAAAGCTCGCTGCTCGCCTCGATCACCCCAACGCGGTGACCTTGCACGACGTCGTGGTCGTCGACGGCCACCCGCACCTGATCATGCAATACGTAGCCGGGACGACGCTGACACAGCTGATGGAGACCGGCCCGCTGCCCATCGGTGACGTCGCCCGGATCGGCGCCCAGGTTGCGCAGGCGCTGGCGGGCGCGCATGAGATCGGCATCGTCCACCGGGACGTCAAGCCCGGCAACATCCTGCTCGACGGCAAAGGACGCGCGCTTCTCGCCGATTTCGGCGTTTCGCGCAGCGCGTCGGATGCGACCCTCACCCAGACCGGCGCCTTCCTGGGTACGCCGGGCTATCTCGCTCCGGAGATCGCGCAGGGCGGCATGGCCAGCGCCGCCAGCGATGTCTACGCCCTCGGCGCCACGCTCTACGCCGCGGTCGAGGGGCGGCCGCCATTTGACGACGGCTCTGGCAACCACCTCGCCGTGCTGGCCCAGATCTTGACCCGGCCGGTACCGAGACCGGTGCGGGCCGGTGGCCTCACCGACATCATCATGGCGATGCTCGGCCCGGACCCGGTTGCCCGGCCCCCCGCCGAGTCGGTGGCGGCCCATCTTGGACGCATCGATGCAATTCCGTCGTCCCGGGTGCCGGCTGACGAGGCTCCGACGGTGTCTGTGTTCGGCGACCGCCGCGGCGAGCCAGACGGTCCAGGCATGCTCACGCCACCGGGCGTCGGCAGTTCGGAGCCGTTCGAGTCCCTGGTGGGGGCCCTTGACTACAGCCAGCGCTTGACCGATGGCTGGTGCGGGGACCTCGAGGTCTGGCAGGACCTCGTGGTCGACGAGATCGGTCCGCAGCTGCGACCCGGGGACAAGATCGATCTCTTCGTCCCGAGCCTGCACCACCTCGCGGGACCGGCCGGGGCCGCGCTCAGTCGGCGGGCCGCGCGATCGCTGACGACTCCCCGCCCCGGCGTAACGATCGTGCTCGCTGACCGGATCATCTCGGCGTGGTCGGCGGGCGCGCGCGTCCTGTCGGCAACGGTGCGCTTCAGCGACGTCCGGCAGGTCGTGAACGACGTTCACGCCGATGGGGGCGAGGACTATCACGGCATCGCAGTACTGACCGTGAACGGCCCGTGGCCGATCTTGTTCAGCAACCGCGCCGACTTGCGCTTCCTGCGCTACCTACTCACCGGCCGGCTGCTCGGCACGATTCGCCCGGACTGGGACGGCGATCGGGTCGCCCACTGGTGGGTCGCGGATGGTCAGGGTGGGTGGCGGCGCGAGGCGGCCTGGCCGCCCGACGACTGATCAGTAGAAGGCGAGGTTGTCCCGGCGGCACCAGTCCAGCATCGCCGGCCACGGCCCGAAGCCTGCGTCATCGTTGAGGTGTCCCCCGCCCGCGATCACGGTCGTCGCCATCTTCAGCGGCGAGCCGTAGGCCAGAGCGACACCCTCGGGACACCACGGGTCCTCGTCGCCGCCGACCAGGACGGTGCCCTCGGC
>JBDTFN010000072.1:0-13408 GCA_039937915.1 Jatrophihabitans sp.
GGCGTGCCGCAGCGAGCCCGGCCACGAGCAGAGGCAGCACGAGAGCGATGCGTCCGACCACTGCTCCGTTTACCAGCGACTCGGATATGGCCACCAGCGCATCGAGCGGAACCGCGCGAGGCGCGGAGCTCGATACCCCGATGCTGGCCAGGTCCAGGGATTGGCGGGGCGTGAACACCATGTCGTGACCGAGCAGATAGCCGGCGCGGCTGATAGGCCAGAGGAGAATCGCGGTGAGCGTGAGCGCCCAGACCGGCACCGCGGCCAAGCGGAGAATCTCGCCTCTGGACGCTCGTCTGCGGTGGATCGCCGACTCCCCCCTACCTCACATCGCGGGCCGCTCGCGCGGTTGTCGGCACACTACCGTCGGCACCGCGGTCGGGGCCGGGCCTTTCACGAGGTGACGGCGCGCACCAGCGGGATCGGCGACTATATCGTCGACCTGACCGAGCCGCGCGAAGGAGGCGATGCAGTTGTCCGTGCCTGCAGTGCGTTCTGACCGCATCGCGGCGGCCAGCGTTCCCGCCGCGTTCTTCGTCGCGAACCTGCTCAGCTACGCGCTGCTTCTGATCGCCGCACACCGGATGCCGTCCGCGCAGTACGGCATCCTGTCCTCACTGTTGAGCCTGCTCCTGGTGTCGACGATCCCGATGCTGGCGATCCAGACGGTGGCCGCGAGACGCGCCGCCAACGGCGCTGCGTCGGCAGGCGCAGTACGGGGCACGGCGCAGGTCGCGGTGCTGTCCACCGTGCTGATGGCTGGACTCAGCCCCGCGCTGTCGCTTTTCCTGCACCTCGACGACGTGCTCGACATCCTGCTCGTAGCGTTGAGTGTCGGCCCGACGACCTTTCTCGGTGCCGCCACCGGCATCGCGCAAGGTCGGCGTAGGTTCCGCGCGCTTGCCGGGCTGATCCTTGCCACCACCGGCTCTCGTTCGCTCGGCGGACTCATCGGGTTGGTGCTCGGCGGCACCCCCACGACGACCCTCGTCGGGGTGTTGGTGGGGCTGTACGCCGCGTGCGCCGGGGTCGCCTGGTGGACGCACGCCGTCCCGGTGCTGGGTGCGGCGTTGCGGCTTCGCGAGCGCAGCGGGCTCGTGGCCGAGGCGCTGCACGCCGGGCACGCGCACGGAACGTTCCTGCTCCTGACCAGCCTGGACGTACTGCTCGCGCGACACGTCCTGAGCGCCCACAATGCCGGCGTCTACGCCGTCGGTTCGGTCGTGACCCGTGCGGCGCTGTGGCTGCCGCAGTCGGTGATCTTGCTGCTCTTCGCCTCCCTCTCCGAATCCCATCGGCATCGCGAGGCTGCCCGCCGCGCCACTGCGGTCGTCGCCGCACTCGGCGTCCTCGTGGTCGCCGGCTGCGCCGTCCTGGGCGCAGTCGTGGTGTCGGTCGTGGGCGGGAGCCGGTACCGCGAACTCGACGGCACCGTATGGCTGTTCGCAGCACTCGGGGCAATGCTCGCCTTCGTTCAACTGTCCGTCCTGGCCGGACTGGCTCAACGCAACCGGCGCCGAACGACCGTGCTCTGGGCGACGGTAGTCCTCGATATCGTCGTCGTGCTGCGCATGGGGTCCGCTGCGACGACCACCAGCCTGGTCGTAGCGCTGTTGGTGACAACGACATTCGCCGCGGCCATCGCGATCTGGACGACACTTCGCTCGGACTTCGCGCAGCCCAGCCCGATACGCTCGAGCACTTGACCGGCGGGCAGGAAGGCACCTGGATGGACGAGTTCGACGCTGCGTGGGCGATCGCCGATGGCGTCCCCGGCTGGCTGCGCCGCGATCAGGCTGCCGCACTGTGGCACGCGATGTCCGCAGTGCCCGCGGGCGGCGTGGCGGTGGAGATCGGCAGCCACCAGGGCCGGTCGACCGTCGTGCTGGGGCGGGCCGCGATACGGCAGGGCGCCCGGGTGGTCGCCGTTGACCCGTTCATCGACGGAGTGCTGTTCGGCGGCGAGAAGACCCGAGCGTTGTTCGAGTCCACGGTCGCTCGGGCCGGCATCGAGGACGTCGTCGAACTCGTGCCCCGTCGCAGCACCGAGCTCCGTCCGAGCTGGACCAGTCGGCTGGCGATGCTCTACATCGACGGCAAACACGACTACTGGACGGTGCGTGACGACCTGCGATGGGTGTCGAACCTCGAGCCGGGCGCGCCGGTGCTGATTCACGACTCGTTCTCCTCCATCGGCGTCACGCTCGCGCTGCTCGCGCATGTGCTGCCGGGCCGTGGACTGCGCTACGTGCGTCGAGCCGGATCGATGGCGGTGTTCGAGGCGAGCGCGCCGAGCCTGCGCGACCGGCTGCGCATCGTCGCCGAACTGCCGTGGTTCATCCGCAACGTGGTCGTCAAGGTCGGGCTCCGCGTGCTGCGTCCGTTCGGGTTCCGGCGGCCGGACCCGTACTGATCCGCTGACACAGCTCGGTCAGTGCGCGGCCGCGTGCCAGGTGCGGCCCACCCCGACCGAGACGTCCATCGCGACGTCGCCGAGGTCGATGGCACCAGCCATCTCCCGCCGCACGAGACTTTCCACAGCCTCTCGCTCCCCCGGCGCGATCTCGAGTACGAGTTCGTCGTGGACCTGCAGCAACAGCCGGGACTTCAACCCGCCCACCGCGAGTTCCCGGTGCACCCCGAGCATCGCGACCTTGATGATGTCCGCGGCGCTGCCCTGGATCGGAGCGTTCAGAGCCGCCCGTTCGGCCATCTCGCGCAGGTTGCGGTTCGTGCTGTTGAGGTTCGTGAGGTAGCGACGCCGCCCCATGATCGTCTCGGTGTACTCGCTGCTGCGCGCCTCGTCGACCACGGAACGCAGATAGTCACGCACCCCACCGAAGCGGGTGAAGTAGGCCTCCATCTGGCCCTTCGCCTCATCCGTGGTGATCTTGAGCTGGCGGGCCAACCCGAACGCCGACAGTCCGTACGCCAGGCCGTAGCTCATCGCCTTCACCCGCCGGCGCAGCTCCGGGTCGATCTGGTCGACGGGCAGGTCGAAGGCGCGGGAGGCGACGAAGGAGTGCAGGTCCTCACCGGTGGTGAATGCCTCGATCAGGCCCTCGTCCTTGGACAGGTGCGCCATGATGCGCATCTCGATCTGGCTGTAGTCGGCGGTCATCAGCGACTCGAAGCCGTCACCGACCACGAACGCCTCACGGATCCGGCGGCCCTCGGCGGTTCGCACCGGAATGTTCTGCAGGTTCGGGTCGGTGGAGGACAACCGTCCGGTGGCGGCAATGGTCTGGTTGAACGTGGTGTGGATCCGGCCGTGGTCGTCGATGAGCGGCAGCAGCCCGTCGACCACCGACTTGAGCCGGGCGAACTCACGATGTTCGAGCAGCGCCGCCAGGATCGGGTGCTCGGTCTTGGCGAACAGGTCGGTGAGGGCGTCGGCGTCGGTGGTGTACCCGGTCTTGTTGCGCTTGGTCTTGGGCAGTTCGAACTGCTCGAACAGGATCTCCTGCAACTGTTTGGGTGAGCCGAGGTTGAAGGAGCGCCCGACGATCTCGTGTGCCTTCGCCTCGACCGCCTTCACCCGGTCACCGAGATCGATCTGCAGGTCCACGAGCGCGCCGGTGTCCGCGGCGATGCCGACCGCCTCCATCTCGGCGAGCACGAACGCCAGTGGAAGCTCCATGTCGATCAGCAGGTCGGCAGCGCGACCGGCCTCGGCGAGCAGGCCATCGAAGGTGTCGGCGAGATCGCGGACCGCCGTCGCCCGCACGGTCTCGACCTCGGCCAGGGCGTCATCGGATTCCTCGAGCCCACCATCGAGGGTGAGCTGGCCGGAATCCTCGATGTTGCTGCGCAGCTCACGGTGCAGATAGCGCAACGCGAGGTCTCCGAGATCGAAAGCCCGCGTATCCGGACGCAGCAGGTAAGCGGCGAGCTGGGTGTCGCTGGTGACCCCGGCGAGGACCCAACCGTGCTGACGCAGCGCGAGCACGGGGCCCTTGACGTCGTGGATCGCCTTCGGTACCGCCGGGTCGGCCAGCCAACCAGCCAGGGCGGACTCGTCAGCGGGGCTGAGCCGAACGGGGTCCAGGTAGGCCGCGCTCTCGTCACCGGCTGCGAGCGCGACGCCGGTCAGGGAACCGACCCCGCGCCCCCATGTGCCCCGGAACGCGACCCCGACCCGGGCTCCGTCGCGGGCGTGCTGGTCCAGCCATGCGGCGACCTCGTCGACGCCGAGCCGGACGAAGTCGACGTCGAAGCCCTCGTCGGCCTCGGGCTCGGCGGCGGCCACGCTGTCGAACAACCGCTCGCGCAACACGCGGAACTGCAGGTCGTCAAAGAGCCGGTGGACCTCGTCGCGGTCCCACTGCTGGCGAGCCATCCCGTCGACGTCGACGTCAAGTGCGACGTCGCGTACGAGTTCGGTCAGCTGTCGGTTCAGCTGGACCGACGCGACATGCTCGCGTAGCGAGTCACCGACCTTGCCCTTGACGGTGTCGATGCGTTCGATCAACTCGTTCAGCGAGCCATACTCGCGGATCCACTTCGATGCGGTCTTCTCCCCCACGCCCGGGATGCCGGGCAGGTTGTCGCTCGGATCGCCGCGCAGCGCCGCATAATCGGGGTACTGGACCGGCGCGAGTCCGTACTTCGCCTGCACCTCGTCCGGCGTGAAACGGGTCATCTCGCTGACGCCACGCTTCGGATAGAGCACCGTGACGTGCTCGTTGACCAACTGCAGCGCGTCGCGGTCGCCGGTGCAGATGAGGACGTCGACCCCTTGTGCCTCCGCCTGGGTGGCCACCGTGGCGATGATGTCGTCGGCCTCGAAGCCGTCGACCATCATCGTCGGGATCCGCAGCGCGTCGAGCACCTCGCGGATCAGCGTGACCTGGCCCCGGAAGTCCTCGGGGGTCTCGCTACGACCAGCCTTGTAGTCGGCGTACTTCTCGCTGCGGAAAGTCTTGCGGGAGACGTCGAAGGCGACTGCGACGTGCGTGGGTTTCTCATCACGCATCAGGTTGATCAGCATCGAGGTGAAACCGAAGACGGCGTTCGTGGGCTGTCCGGTCGTGGTCGACATCTCGACCTCGCGCAAGGCGTAGAACGCCCGGTAGGCCAGCGAGTGGCCATCAAGGAGCAGCAGCGTGGCCGTCTTCGCAGCGGTCGAGGACGTCATAGCCCCACCCTATGGCGCGGCTATGACAGCCGGTCAGGCCCCACGGCCCACAGTGCGCGACGAGAAGCCTGACCGCTGGGCCCGGACGAGACGGGCGCGACGCAGTACCGCCATCCGGCCCGCGACGTCGGTCATGCCGAGCGAGCGACGTAGAACCGATGTGGACGCGATTCGGTGCACCACCAGCGGCGCGAAGCCGATCCGGGCGAGGTAACGATTGCCCTCACGCGATCCCGCCGCCGCGGTCGTGAGCACGTTCTCGATGCCGGTCTCGTCGGCGAGGTGGACCGCGGAGACCAGCAGCGCCCGACCGATGCCGCGCCGACGCATGCTCCTGGCGACAATCAGGTGCGTGACGTGCAGGACCGGGGTCATGTCGATGGCGCCGATCTCATCGCTGCGTGCGACGAGCATCCCAGCGACCTCGCCGGCGTCATCGGTGGCGATCAGGATGGTTCGCTCGTTGAGGTCCAGCATCTCGGCCAACCGGGTGCGCAGGTGCTCGACGCTCGGGTCCTCCAGCGGTCTTCCGCTGAATGCACCCGTGATGGGGTCGGCGTCCTGGATCAGCGCGGTGAGGGCGGGAATGTCGTCGACAGCGGCCGGGCGGACCCGCACGTTCGCACGCGACATTTATTACTCCCGACCTGCATAACTGGGTGGTCAACCGAAGATGGCTGCACGCGCAACCATAGAACTGTGACGGCCCCACCGACAGACGGGGTGCCCCGGGTGGCAGTTAGCTGCATCGGCCTACCCGGACATCACCGTCGTCGTTACGATGCGATCTCTTCGCCGAGGTACGCAGCCCGGATCCGATCGTCGGCGAGCAGTTCCTTACCGCTGCCTTCCAGCACGATCTCGCCGGTCTCCAGGACGTAGCCGCGGTCGGCCAGCGCGAGCGCCTGTGCGGCGTTCTGCTCCACCAGGAGCACGGTGACGCCGGCCTGGTTGATCTCACGGACGATGTCGAAGATCTGCCTCACGATGATCGGAGCCAACCCCATGGACGGCTCGTCCAGCAATAGCAGGCGTGGCTTGCCCATCAGCGCCCGACCGATGGCCAGCATCTGCTGCTCGCCACCGGACAACGTCCCGCCCTGCTGCTTGAAGCGCTCCCGCAACCGCGGGAACAGGACCAACACCCGCTCGAGTTCGTCCTTGTCCGCGGTCTTGAACCGGAAGGCCCCCATTTCGAGGTTCTCGGCGACGGTCATCAACGGAAAGACGTGCCGACCCTCTGGGACGTGGCAGATTCCCAGACGGATCAGGTCGTGTGCGGGGATGCCGTCGATGCGCTGGCCCTCGAAGGTGATTGCGCCGGCGGAGGGGCGCAACATGCCCGATACCGTCTTCTGCGTGGTGGTCTTGCCGGCACCGTTCGCCCCGAGCAAAGCCACGATCTCGCCCCGGTCGACGCGGAAGTTGATGCCCTTCAGCGCCGCGATCGTCCCGTACTTCACCTCGAGGTTGTCGACGGTCAACAACGCTTCGCGTCCCGGGGACGACTCGTTCTTGGTCAGATCAGGCATCGTGAGTCCCTTCCTCGATGTGAGAGTCGGTGTCGATGAGGTGCAGTTCCGGCTGCGTCTCGACCTCGCTCACCGCATCCTCGGTGGGCGTCCCCAGATAGGCCGCCACCACCACCGGGTCGCGCTGGATGTCTTGCGGTAGTCCTTCGGCGATCTTCTCGCCGAAATTCAGCACCACGATCCGGTGCGCGATCGACATGACCAACTTCATATCGTGCTCGATCAGCAGCACACCGATGCCACGCTCGACGTTGATGCGCTGGATCAACTCAGCCAGGTCACGCTTCTCGACCGGGTTGGTCCCGGCGGCCGGCTCGTCCAGGAGCAGAGCTCCGGGTTTGGTTCCCAGCGCCCGAGCGATCTCCAGCCGTCGCTGCTCGCCGTAGGCCAGCGAACCGGCCAGGTCGTTCGCCCGGTCGGCCAGACCGACGTCACGCAGCAGGGCCAACGCCTGCGAGGTGCTTTCCCGCTCGTCCCGACGCGCCCACGGCATCCCCAGCATGGCCGCCACCGGACCCGATTTCTGCCGGGTCTCGATACCGACTTTGACGTTCTCCAGCGCGGTCAGCGCCGGAAACAATCGGATGTTCTGGAAGGTCCGGGCCACACCGAGATGGTTGATGATGTGTGTCTTCTGACCGATGACCGACACCGGCTTCGCGCCGGGCCTGCCGACAAGCGTGATCTTGCCTTCCTGGGGTGAATAGACGCCGGTCAGCGAGTTGAACAGCGAGGTCTTGCCCGCACCGTTCGGACCGATCACGGCCAGGATCTCCCCGCGCCGCATCTGCATCGACACGTTGTTGAGGCTGACCACGCCACCGAAGCGAAGCGTGACCGCGTCGATGTCAAAGACGATGTCGTCGACGTCCGTATCCGCGGACTGCGTCGATTCGAGGTCGTGCGTCATCACATGGCTCCGGATGCAGGGACGGCCCGAACCGATGAGGAATCCTCGTCATGCAAGCCGTCGAGTTCGGCTCGTCGACGCCGAGCCGGAAGTAGCCCGGCAGGACGGAAGATCATCATCAGCAAAACGACAGCGCCGATCCACATCTGCCGGTCAGCACCGGGCACCTGGTCCTTGAGGAATTCCGGCAGCCAGGTGAGTAGCGCGGCCCCGGCCATGGCGCCCGTCAGTGAACCCATACCGCCGAAGACGACGTACGCGACGACGAGGATCGAGTTGTTCAGCACGAAGTTGTCCGGGTTGAAGAACCCGACCTGGCTGGCAAAGAACACGCCCGCGATGCCCGAGGTCGACGCACCGATCGCAAAGGCGAGCAGTTTGATCCGGTACGTGTTGACACCCGTCGCCTGCGCCGCGACCTCGTCCTCCCGGATCGCCGCCCAGGCCCGGCCGATGCGGGAGTTCTCCAGGCGACGGAAGGCGAGCAGCACGACGATCAGGAAGACCAGCAGCAGGTACCAGTACTGCAACTGGTTCAGGCCCCACACAATGTTCACCGGGCCGACGTGGATCTCCGGCGAAGGGACATTGTTGACCCCCCGCGACGGGTCGACCGCCGTGCCCCGGCTGCCGTTGGTGATGCCGTCGGCGTTGTTGGCGACGATGCGGATGATCTCACCGAAGCCGAGCGTCACGATGGCCAGATAGTCGCCGCGTAATCGTAGGGTCGGTGCGCCTAGCGCCACCCCGGCGAGCAGGCAGACGGCCACGGCGAACGGAATCGCCAGCAACGGCGACATGATCAGCCAGTGCGGCGGTTTGATCGGGAGCACCCCGGTGAAGTAGGCCGTGGTGTACGAGCCGATCGCGTAGAAGGCGATGAAACCGAGGTCGAGCAGACCGGCCCAGCCGACCACCACGTTCAATCCGATGGCCAGCAACACGTAGATGCCGATCTCGGTGACCAGTACCTTCTGCCAGAACGATGTTGCCGTCGGCGGGTAGAACAACGCGAAGGCGATGACGAGGAAGACCGCGCTGCGTGACGCACCCGGGGCGCTGAGAAACCCTGTGTTCAGACCCGACTTTGTCTTGACCGCAGTCCCGCTCGGGGGCATTTGTTCCCCATCGACGGCCGACTCACCGTTGCGATGCTTGGCATCGGAGGCATCAGCGCGACGCTCCGAGGTGGCCGCAACGACGGCCCCGCCACCCATCAGCAGGAACGCCGCACCGGCCATCCAGCCGCCGGTGCCGAGGTTCTGCCACGTCCCGCCGTCATTCGGGCTCAGTTTCGCCGCGAGGTCGCTGAACTTGTACATCACGAAGACCGTGTAGATCGAGGCCGCGACACCGAATACCCCGCCGACCCAGGCGAGTACCCGGTTCCGCAGGTAGCACCCGGACAAGGAGAGCACGGCCGACACCGCGAACAGGATCCAGCCCAGGTAGTCCAGGTAGGCCAGCGCGGATGAGGTGAGCCCCGCCGGATCGAACACGGCGGAGGTATCGCCGAAAGTGGTGTTGTAGCGAGCGTTGCCGGGCGCGAACCAGCGGGCGACCGCGAAGGCCGCTACGCCGAGGACGACGCCGATCGCCACCAGCACCAGGCCGGGCCGCCAGCCGAGCACCCGGTTCACGAACTCGCGCGTCGCGGCGACGTCGGCCTTCGAGGTAGCCACCATCACGCATGCGCCGGCCATGACGAGGTAGCCGATACTGGCAGCACCGTAGCCGAGCGAGTGGTCGATGCCGCCGGCGATGTCGACCACGTCGGAGTGCGCCTGCCAGGCGATCACCGCGACGAAGACGCCGAGCGCAGCGCCCAGCCATGCGATCGGCCGGATACCGGTCACGATGGCGACCGCGGCGATGACCAGGATGCCGACCAGCGCGGCATAGGCGAGCCAGCCGAAGAAAGCTGCGGTCAGCGCCGAGGCCTGCGGAGTATTCGCGATGGCAGTGGCGACTCCACCGAACTTGCCGTCACCGACGCCGGCGCCGTCGTACCAGGTCATCAAGAACAGTCCGGCGGCAACGGCGGCCACCCCGGACACGAGCGGCGTGATCCCGGGCCGTGTCAGGTACGGAACCAGTCGGGTGGAGAACGTCAGGCCGAAGAAGACCAGCAATCCAAGTCCGAGGAACACAAAGATTCGACCGCCACCGAAAGCCTGCCGCACGGCGTAGCCGTAATCTGTCGTGCTGCCCTCCTGGTCGCCGATCATGACGGCGAGGACGACGGAACCGGCGAGGCAGGCTCCCAATCGGGAAAGGGTGGCTTTCTGAGTGACGCTCAGTCGGCCCCGTAGGGCCGACGGGGTGACCGTCGCTTCGTCTGCAGGGGGCTTGGTCATCGTCATGCCGCTCGTCCAATCCGCTCGCCGAGGATGCCGGTAGGCCGGAACATCAGGACCAGCACCAGGACGACGAAGGCGACGACGTCGGTCCACTTGGTGCCGATCCACGGCGTGCTCACCCATGGCGCGGTCGGGATGAGGTTCTCGATCACCCCGAGCAGCATGCCGCCGATCATGGCACCACGGATGTTGCCGATACCACCGAGAACTGCTGCCGCGAACGCCTTGACGCCCGGAATGAAGCCCATCGTGTTACCGAAACTGAAGTTGAGACCGAACAGGAAGCCGGCCGCGCCGCCGAGCAGTCCGCCGATGATGAAGGTCCGCGAGATCGTCTTGTCGATGTTGATGCCCATGAGCGCGGCGGTCGGCGCGTCCTCGGAGACCGCGCGGATGCCGCGGCCGAGCTTGGTCTTCGAGACGAGACGATCCAGCATGACCATCATCAGGATCGCGGCGAGCACATCGACGAGTTGAATGACCCGAACGTTGGCGCCGAAGATCGTGAAGGCCACCGAGTCGATGTTGAAGAAGTCCGGGAACGAGTTGGACGTCAGGCGGTTGAACAGCTTGCCGGCGAGCTGGGAAAGGAAGAACGAGGCCCCGATCGCGCTGATCAGAAAGGCAAGTTTGGGAGCACCACGTCTCCGCAAGGGTTTGTAGGCCACCTGTTCCAGCGCCCAGGCGACCGCGGCAGCGGTCAGGGCACCGGTGACGATCCCGATCAGGATGATGACGGGAACCTGCCAGCCCGGCGTGCCCGCGCCTGTCCCCACGATCGCGTGGATCACGAGATAGCTGCCGAAAGCGCCGGACATGAAGACCTCGCTGTGCGCGAAGTTGAGCAACTGCAGGACGCCGTACACCAGCGTGTAGCCGAGTGCGATGAGCGCATACAGCGACCCTCGGGTGAGTCCGAGGATCAGGAAGTTCATGAATTCGGTCATGCGTCAGCCTTCCGGGCAGCGCGATATGACGAGGTGGAGCTCAGGGGCGAAGCAGAAACTGAGCGGTGACGAGCGTGAACGAGGGGCGCCGCCTGTCCTGCGACTTACAGGTCAGGCAACGCCCCTCGAACCGATCCGCTACGTGCGAACTACTGCTGTGTCGCGATGTCGCCCAACTGGACGATCTTGCCGTTGATCTGCTTGTACAGGTTGACCGTGGCCTGGGCTACCTCACCGTTCGGCTGGAACTTGACCGTCGTGGTGATGCCCTTGTAGTCGAGGTTGGTGATGGCGTCCTCGACCGACTTGCGGGTGACCCCGCCGGCGGTCTTGGCGGCCTTCATGGCCTCGATCATCGCGTTGGTCGCGTCGTAGGCCTCGGGCGAGTACGTCGACGGCGGGGTGTTGTACGCCGCGGTGTAGTCGGCCGTGAACTGCTTCGCCGCAGGGGCGGTGGTGGCGTCCTGGCAACCGCAGGCGAAGTACCACCCGTTACCGGCCGGACCGGCGCCACTGGTGAACACCGAGGACTTGACCCCGTTGCCGCCGATTGTCAGGCCCGAGTATCCGACCGACTTGAGCGACTTGGCGAAGAGCGCGGCCTGCGCGTCGTAGCCGCCGTAGTACATCGCCTGAGCACCGGAGGCCTTGACGGTCTGCGAGATCGCGCCGTAGTCCTGCGTGTTCTGAGCGACGCCCTGGCTGGTCACCTGCACGCCCTTGGCCTTGAGCTCGGCGCGCACAACGTCGCCGACGCCCTTGCCGTACACGGTGGTGTCGTCGACGACGAATACCTTCTTGAACTTCTTGGCCAGGTAGTCCGCGGTCGCCTTGCCCTCAACACCGTCGGTCGGGACGATGCGGTGGAACGTCGTGAAGCCCGACTTTGTGAGGTCGGCGTTGGTGGCGGACGGGCTGATGAGGCCCATGTCCGCGGCCGCGTACGCCTTGCCGGTGGCCGAGGTCGGACCCGAGAAGATCGGGCCGACGACGCCGACGACTGCCGGGTCCTGGATCAACGTCTGGGCAGCGGCGGGAGCCTTGGCCGCGTCGCCGCCGTCATCGGACTTGAGCACCGACAGGGTGAACGGCAGGTCGCCCTTGGCGTTGGCCTGCTTGACGGCCAGGTTCACCGCATTGATCTCGTTGATGCCCAACTGCTGGTTGTCGCCCGAGAGCGCGCCCTGGAAGCCGATCTTGTAGGCCTGCTTCGCGCCACTGGTGCCGGCACCGCTGGAGTTACCACCGCCGAGACCGGCGGCGCCGGAGGACTTGGGGCTATTAGTCGTCTTGCTGCTGGAGCAGCTGGCAAGCGCCATGGCACCTGCCGCTGCGAGAACCACGATGCTGGTCACTGCGCGGGATCGCACTGTTGAGCCTCCTGTGAGGGCACTCGATGTCTAGGGCACCGATGTCAACATCGGCTGGCCGGACGTTAGCCGATGAAAAGGCTTCCTGCGAGGTACTACAGGCCTTGTCTTTCGGGTCGTGACCAAATCTCAACCGGATGCTCAGCTGAAACGTGGTTATTCGACCGGTGCAGGCTCCTGCGTCGTGTCGCCGCTGAGGACGAGTTCGGCCACGGCCCGCATGGAACGGCGGTTATCCATGGCCGCGCGTTGGATCCAGCGGAAGGCCGCCGGTTCGCTGAGACCGTGCGCGGTCATCAGTGCGCCCTTGGCGCGTTCGATGAGCTTGCGGGCTTCCAGACGCTCCTTGAGGCCGGTGACCTCCGACTCGAGGGCGCGGATCTCCGCGAACCGCGATGTGGCCATCTCGATCGCCGGGAGGAGGTCGCGTTTCTGGAACGGCTTGACCAGGTAGGCCATTGCCCCGGCGTCGCGCGCTCGCTCGATGAGATCACGCTGACTGAACGCCGTGAGCATAACGACTGGCGCGATGCGTGCTGCGGTGATCTGCGCGGCGGCGGCGATGCCGTCCATCTTGGGCATCTTCACGTCGCAGATGACGAGATCCGGAATCAGTTCGGTGGCCAGCGCGACGGCCTGCTCCCCGTCTGCGGCCTCGCCCACCACGTCGAGACCCTCCTCTTCGAGCATCTCGCGCAGATCGAGGCGGATCAGCGCCTCATCCTCGGCGATCAGGACCCGCAGAGCCCGTGTTTCCGGCGAACTCGCGCGGTCAGCAACCACTCGAATCTCTCCCATCACGTCGACATCGTTGGCGACACGTACGTAATCACCCTAGCCCGGTAGGATTTCGGATGCAGCTAGCCCCTGTGGCGGAACTGGGATACGCGATGGTCTCAAACACCATTGCCGAAAGGCTTGTGGGTTCGAATCCCACCGGGGGTACCGAAAAACGTCGTAGGTCATTGCGACTCTTACCGGATGTTCGAGCAGACGATGCGCATCGCAGCGCGCAGACTAGCCGAGCGAGGATTGCCGGCCACGCGGATCGCGGCTCGACTCGGCGTGTCGCAGTCGACGGCGCATCGCTGGACAACGCAGATCACGTACACCGATCTCGAGTCGGCCCCCATGTGCTTTCGCTGGTCGGAT
>JBDTFN010000073.1:0-28695 GCA_039937915.1 Jatrophihabitans sp.
CGGCCAGGACGATCGGATCGGTGACGCGGGTCGCCACCTCGGCGAGCACCCAGGCCGGGTCGAGGGCCGCGTCCTCGACGAGCAGCCCACCCCCGGCAGCGACGATCGGAGCGGCGTTGTAGCGCTGTTCGCCGTTACCGACCGGGTACGGCACGTAGGCCGCCGGCAACCCGACCGCGGCGAGTTCGGCGCAGGTCATCGCCCCGCACCGGCACAGCGCGAAGTCGGCCGCCGCGTAGGCGTACTCCATGCCGTCGACGTAGGGGACGACGACGTACGGCACCGCCGGATCGGAGTCGACGGTCACCTCGTTCTTCGGGCCGATCACGTGCAACACCTGCACGCCGGCCGCTCGGAGCCCCGCCGCGGCGTGCGATACCGCGCCGTTGATCGACTGCGCGCCCTGGGAACCGCCGAACACCAGCAGGGTCGGCAGATCAAGATCCAGCCCGAAGCGCTCCCGGGCCTGAGCACGCAACGCCGAGCGATCCAGTTGCGAGATCGCCGGACGCAACGGGATGCCGATGACGCTCGCGTGGGGAAGCTTGGCCGACGCTGCGGCCGTGAAGACGTGCGAGGTCATCCGCGCGGCCCCCCGATTGGCCAGACCGGGCTTGGCGTTGGCCTCGTGCACGACGATCGGGATGGACAGTCGTCGTGCCGCGAGGTAGGCCGGTACGGACACGTAGCCACCGAACCCGACTACCACTTCTGCCTCGACGCGCTCGAGGACCGTCGAGGCCATCGCGACCGCCTTACGGACGCGACCCGGGGTCCGGGTGAGGTCCCGATTCAGCCTGCGCGGGAGCGGCACCGGCGGGATGAGTTCGAGCGGGTAACCGCGCTGCGGGATCAGCGTGGTGTCCAGGCCCTTCGTCGTCCCCAGCGCCGTGATCTCGGCCGTGGGATCGAGTCGCCGTACCGCATCGGCCAGGTTCATCGCGGGCTCGATGTGCCCCGCTGTGCCCCCACCGGCGACGACGATCCTTGGTCCGCGTGCAGACCCCGCTCCCGACCCCTCACTCAACTGATTCGCCTCGTACGGCCATCGGTTCGGACCACTCGCTCCGCTCGGGCCGGTCCCGTTGGACGTTGCGTCGACGTCATCGTCGCCCGCGGGCTCGCGGTGCTCGCGCGGCGGCGGAGTTCGTCGCGCGGCGTGGTTGCGGTGGTGGCGACCTTGCGTCGTTTCTTCGGCGCGACGTAGGCGATCGGGACGGGAATGCGGCACCAGCGTTCAAGGCGGGTTCGGCAGTTACGCCGGTCGGCGCGACGGGCCGCGGTGACGGCGGCGGACTCGTGACGGGCAAAGGAGACGAGCATGCCGATGACAAAGAAGGTGATCAGCAGTGACGTGCCGCCGGCCGAAATGAGCGGCAGCGGGATGCCGGTGACCGGCAGCAGCCCGGTCACGTAGCCGATGTTGATCACAGCCTGGCCGCACAGCCAGATCGTCGCGCCGCCGGCGGCAACCCGGACGAACGGGTCTGCGCTGCGCCGCACGATCCGCATCCCCGAGTAGGCGAACAGGCCGAAAAGTACCAGCACCGCCAGGCAGCCGATCAGGCCGAGTTCCTCGCCGATAATCGCGAACACGTAGTCGGAGTTCGCGTTGGGGACCCAGCCGTACTTCGAGGTGCCCTGTCCGAGCCCGACCCCGAAGACCCCGCCGGACGCGAGCGCGTAGAGGCCCTCGACGGTGTGATACCCAGTGGTCTGGGTGTCCTTGAACGGGTTCACGAACGTGGTGAGCCGCTCCAGGCGGTAGGGCTCGGTGACGGCCAGCGCGGTGACGGCCAGCCCCACAAGTCCGACGAGACCGACGAAGTAGCGCATCGGCATGCCGACCATCCACAGCACACCGAGCAAGATCAGCATGAAGCACAACGTGGTGCCGAGGTCCGGCTCGAGCATGACGAGCAGGGTGACCAGCCCGAAGCCGGGGAGCAGCGGCACGAACAGGTGCCGTGCCCGTTTGAGGGTCCCGAGTTGCTGCTTGCGCGCAAGCAGGTCGGCGGCCCAGAGCAACATCGCCAGCTTCGCGAACTCCGAGGGCTGCAACTGCAACGGGCCGATCTCGATCCACCGCCGGGCGCCGTACACACCTACGCCGATGCCGGGGATCAGTACGGCTACCAGCGAAATCAGGGCGATGCCGATCATGGGATAGGCCAGCACGCGGAATCCGCGTGGGCTCAACCGGACCGCCGCCCAGAAGATCACCAGGCCGACGACGATGAAGAGGATCTCCTTGACCGCCTGGTTCCAGATCGATCCGGTTCCGCCGTTGTCCCGCGCGGCCGCGATCGTCGTCGACACCGCCATCAGCAATCCGAAACCGAGCAGTCCGACCGTGGCCAACACCATCAACTGAACCGACGCGTAGGGCTTGGCCAGGAAACGCCGCACGGCGCCACGCAGACCGTCCTCGGCCTCGCGGACCTCGCCGACGCGCTGACCCAGCGCAGAACGAATCGACGTCACGAGGACTCCACGAGCGCACGGACAGCGGTCGCGAACGCGTCGCCGCGCGCGCCGAATCCGGAGTACATGTCATAGGACGCTGCGGCGGGAGCGAGCAGCACAGTGTCGCCCGGACGCGCAAATCCGGCCGCGGCGCAAACGACCTCGGTCATCGCCCCATCGTCGGTGCTGTCGACCGAGATCACGGGGACATCCGGCGCGTGTCGTGAAAGCGCGCTCGCGACCTGCTCGCGGTCCTGACCGAGCAACACCACCGCGACGAGTCGATCGGCCACCTCGGCGACCAATGCGTCGATCGACACGCCCTTGAGCTGTCCCCCGGCCACCCACACCACGCGCGGGTAGGCGTGCAACGACGCGGAGGCTGCGTGCGGGTTCGTGGCCTTACTGTCGTCCACCCAGGTCACGTTCTGGTGGGTGAGCACGAACTGGTTGCGGTGTGGGTCCGGGACGAAGGCCCGCAGCCCCTTCGCCACTCCGTCCGCAGGCAGGCCGTACGCCCGGGCAAGCGCCGCTGCTGCAAGCGCGTTCGCGACGTTGTGCCGACCGGCCGGACGCACCTCGGACACCTGCGCGAGCACGGCTCGATCGTCGCCGAACGCGGACGAGACCAGGGCACCGTCGGCCACTCCGAACCCGCCCCGGGGCGGAGCGCCGAGGGTGAACGGCACCGCACCGGCCGGCGCGAGGGCCTGCACGCGCGGGTCGTCGCCGTTCGCGATCGCGACCGGGCCGGCCCACACACCGGTCTTGGCCAGTTCGTAGGCCTCCAGCGAGCCGTGCCAGCCCAGGTGGTCGGGAGCCAGGTTGAGCAGCGCGCCGGCCGCGGGGCGGATCGACGCAGCGAAATGCAACTGCTGGCTGGACAGTTCGACGGCGAGGACGTCATTGGCCGGGCCATTCAGCACCGCGTCGATGACGGACTCCCCCACGTTGCCGACCGCGAGCGCGCGCAGCCCGGCCGCCCGCAGCATCGATTCGAGCATGTGGACGGTCGTGGTCTTGCCGTTCGTCCCGGTCAGCGCCAACCACGGAGCGGCATCCGGCCCGCGTAGGCGCCAGGCGAGTTCGACCTCGCCCCAGACCTCGATCCCGCGCGCGACGGCGTCGGCGAGAACCGGATGGGTCGGCGCGAACCCGGGAGAGGCCACCACCAGGTCGAAACCGTCAGGGACGTGATCGAGCGATCCGAGCGATACGACCGCCGTGGCCGCACGCAGGATCCCGTCCACGGTGACCGCGACGTCTGCACCCGCGGCGATCAGCGCGTCGGCGGCCGAGCGGCCGGCGACGCCGTAACCGCACACCAGGGCGTGTCGGCCGGCTACCCCTGCGGGGTCGGCAGAAGCAATCACCAACGCAGTCAGCCGGTCAGCTGGTGCCGACGAAGTCGGCGTAAAATAGACCGACGCCGAAGGCGACGGCCAGTCCCGCCATGATCCAAAACCGGACGATGATGGTGACCTGGTCCCACCCGGCGAGTTCGAAGTGATGATGCAGTGGGGCCATCCGGAAGACACGGCGCCCCGTGCCGGTGCGTATTCGGGTGATCTTGAACCAACCAGTCTGGATGATCGAGGAGATCGTGATCGCCGCGTAGAGGCCGGCCAGCGCGACCAGAAGCAGTTCGGTGTGGGTCAGGATCGCCAGGCCGGCCATCAACCCGCCGAGGGCCAGCGACCCCGTGTCGCCCATGAAGATCTTCGCCGGCGAGGCGTTCCACCACAGGAAGCCGAAGCAGGCGGCCATCGCCGACGCTGCGACGATGGCGATGTCGAGCGGGTCGCGCACCTCGTAACAGCCGGCTCGGGGGTTGTCCAGGCACTGGTAGCGCGACTGCAGGAACGAGATGAGGGTGAACGCGCCGAACACCATCGCGGCCGCGCCGGCGGCAAGCCCGTCGAGGCCGTCGGTGAGGTTCACCGCGTTCGAGGTCGCCGAGATGATCAGGTAGGCGACGATGACGAACCCGACCGAGCCGAGCCCGATGGCCCCGATGTCCCGCACGTAGGACAGATGCGTCGAGGCCGGGGTCAGCCCGTGCTGGTTGCGGAACATCAGGGCCAGAACGGCGAAGGCGACGCCGACCACCAGTTGCCCGCCGAACTTGGCCCGCGCGCGCAGCCCGAGGCTGCGCTGCCGCCGGATCTTGATGAAGTCGTCGAGGAACCCCACCCCGCCGAGACCGACCATGAGCAGGAGCAGGAGCAGGCCCGACGCCTCCGGACCGCCCTGGCCGCGGATGGCTCGCGCGATGTGCGCGGCGACGTAGCCGACGACGGTCGACCCGATGATGGCGACGCCACCCATGGTGGGCGTGCCGCGCTTGACGAGGTGGGTCTGCGGACCGTCCAGGCGAATCTCCTGGCCGAATCCACGGCGCCGGAACCAGACGACGACCAGCGGCGTGCAGAGGATTGAGGTCAGGAGGGCGAAGACCGCGGCGATGAGGATCGTCTTCACGTCGCGCTGCCCTCCTTCTCGTCCGAACCCGGCTCCGAATCCTCGGCCAGCCCGAGGGCGATCCGCTCCAGGCGCGCCGCTCTGGATGCCTTGACGAGCACCACATCACCGCGACGAAGCTCTCTGCTCAGCAGAGTCACCGCATCGCTTACGTCGGCGACACTGCGGGCCTCGCCACCCCAGGAGCCTTCCAGAGTTGCGGCAGCCACGATCGGTCGGGCTGGTTCGCCCACCGCGATGAGCTGTGCGATACCTAGCTCGGCCGCGAGCCGTCCCACAGCCTCGTGAGCGGACTGTTCGGCTTCGCCGAGCTCACCCATCGGGCCGAGTACCGCCCACGTCCGACGGGTGCGGCTGAAATCGGCGAGCGTGACCAGGGCTGCACGCATCGATTCCGGGTTGGCGTTGTAGGCATCGTTGAGGATGAGGACACCGTCGGCCCGCTCGGTGACCTCCATGCGCCAGCGGCTGAGCGGCGTGGCCGCCGACAGCTGCGCGGCGACGGCGTTCGGCGTCATGCCGCACTCCACGGCGACCGCTGCCGCCGCGAGCGCGTTGCTGACGTGATGCGGACCCACGAGGCGTAGCGCCACGTCGACCGAGACGCCGGCCGCACGTAGGACGAAGCGGGCCCGCCCGAGATCATCGAGCTGGATCTCCTCAGCCCGCACATCCGCGTCGGCTGCCTCGCCGAAGGTCACCACGCGCGCCTTCGTCCGCACGGCCATTGCGGCCACAAGGGCGTCATCGGCGTTGAGGATGGCGACACCGTCGACCGGCAACGCCTCGACGAGTTCGCCCTTGGCCTGGGCGATGGCCTCGCGCGAGCCGAACTCGCCCAGATGGGCGCTGCCGACGTTGAGGACGACGCCGATCCGCGGGGGCGCGATGTTGGTCAGGTAGCGGATGTGCCCGATGCCGCGCGCGCTCTTCTCCAGCACGAGAAACCGGGTGTCGGTCGTGGCCCGCAGCACCGTGTACGGGTGCCCGAGTTCGTTGTTGAAGGAGCCGGGCGGTGCGATGGTGGGGCCGGCCGTGGCGAGCAGCTGCGCCACGAGGTCCTTCGTCGACGTCTTCCCCGACGAGCCGGTGATCCCGATGACGGTGAGCTCGGGCAGACTGCGGACGACGAACGAGGCCAGCGCGGCCAGCGCGGCGAATCCGTCTGCGACGAGCACCGCCGGGGCGTCGACGTCGCGCGTGACAAGAGCGGCCACCGCTCCGGCGGCGAGTGCGGTGTCGACGTAGTCATGCCCGTCGACCCGCTCACCGGGCAGGGCCAGGAACAATCCCCCCGCCACGACGGCACGTGAGTCGAACTCGACCGGCCCCGTGACCATCGTCGCGGAATCGGCGTGGATGACCTGGCCGTCGACGATGGACGCGATCTCGCCCAGTGTCATCTCGATCATCGGCGGTCCTCGATCGCGGCCCGCAGAACGATGCGGTCGTCGAACGGGTGCACCGTGCCGGCGATCTCCTGACCCGTCTCATGGCCCTTGCCCGCGATCAGGACGGTGTCGCCGGCGCGCGCGCGTGCCACAGCGGCGACGATCGCGACGGCACGATCACCGATCTCGATGACCGTGCCCCGCTGCCCCGGGGGCACCGACAACGCGCCCTCGAGCATCGCCGCGCGGATCGCGCCAGGCTCCTCGGAGCGCGGGTTGTCGTCGGTCACGATCAATACGTCAGCCCCGCGCGTGGCGATCGCGCCCATGTGCGGCCGCTTGCCGGTGTCTCGGTCCCCACCGCACCCCAGCACGATGATCAGGCGACCGTCGGTGAGCGGACGCAGGGCGCGTAACGCGCCGTCCACCGCTGCCGGCTTGTGGCTGTAGTCCACCACCGCAAGGTACGGCTGCCCGGCAGAGATCCGCTCCATCCGGCCCGGTACCTGCGCGGCCCCGATCGCCTCAGCGATCCGGGGACCGGTGATCCCGCAGCTGTGGAGGATCGTCCAGGCCAGCGCGGTGTTCGCGACGTTGTAGCGGCCCGGGATCGCGCAACCGAGGTCTTGTGAACCCCATGGACCGAGGGCCGCGAAGGTCGTGGTCCCGTCGGCACGCTCGCGCACGTCGATTGCGCGCACGGTCGCCGCGCTCCCGTCGGTGCTGATCGTTGTCGTCCCCGGTCCTGTCGCATCCGCGGCCCGGCGACCCCACTGGTCGTCCACGATCACGACCGCGCGGGCAGCGGAGCGTACGAAGCGCAACTTGGTCGCGAAGTAGTCCTCCATGTCCCGGTGGAAATCGAGATGGTCCTCGGACAGGTTGGTGAAGGCGGCGACGTCGAAATCGATCCCGTCACTGCGGTGCATGGCTACGGCGTGGCTGGAGACCTCCATCGCGATCGTGTCGACGCGTCGCTCGCACATGACTGCGAGCAGCGCTTGCAGGTCGGGGGCCTCGGGCGTCGTGAATCCCGACTCGAGCCGCTCGTCACCGATCATGGTGGCGACCGTTCCGATGACACCGGTCTGCGCGCCGGCGGCTCGTAGGCCCGCCCGCATCAGGAAGGTGGTGGTCGTCTTCCCGCTGGTACCGGTGACCCCGAGCATGCGAAGGCGGCGAGCCGGATTGCCGTACACGTCGGACGACACGGGACCGAGCGCAGCGCGGGCGTCGGGCACGATCAATACCGGCACGTCGATGTCGAGCGTCGCGGCGCCTGCATCGTCGGTCAACACCGCGGCCGCGCCCGATGCCAGGGCCGAGGCCACGAACGACGCCCCATGGACGGTCCGACCGGGCAGCGCCGCGAACAGGTCCCCGTGGCGGACGCGGTCGCTCGAGGCCGTGATGCCCGAGACGGTCGCGTCGTCGCCGGAGACCCGTCCGCGACCATCGGCCAACGAGCTCAGGGCGATGGGCACGGTATGGCTGGGCCGGGGTGGACCAGCGTTCGAACTCGTCGCCACGTCAACAGACGTTAGCGGGCAGGAACGCCGGGTTCTTGCCCTTGCAGTCCTGCAACGGGACATGTGTGGACTCCGACCCGGTCGGCGGGATCTGCGCGTGTTGCAGTTCGTAGCCCGCGATGTGGTGGAACAGCGGCGCGGCGACGTCGCCACCCTCCAGCCCATGGGCCGGGTTGTCGACCATGATCGCGACGACGAGTTCAGGGTTGTCGGCCGGAACCATTCCGGCGAAGGTGTCCCAGTTCATCGTCGCGGAATAGCGGCCCCCATTGTTCGGATCCGGCTGCGACGCCGTGCCGGTCTTGCCCGCGACCCGGTAGCCGGGCAGGGCCGCTTTGATCCCGGTGCCGCCGGGCAGGGTGACCGATTCGAGCATGGTGCGCAGCGTCTTCGCGGTCTGGGGTGAGACGACCCGGATGCCGCTCGGCTGCGTGGTACGCGTCACGCTGCCATCAGCTTTGGTGACCGAGGAGACGATGCGTGGCGGTATCCGCACGCCGTTGTTCGCGATCGTCTGATACACCGAGGCGAGTTGCAGGACCGTCATGCTCAGCCCCTGCCCGAACGGCAGGTTCGCAAACGTCGAATCCGACCACGTCGACATCGGCGGCAGCGTTCCTGCGCTCTCCCCCGGCAGTTCGATGCCGGTCTTCTGCCCGACGCCGAAGAGTTGCTCGTAGCGCATCCAGTTCTGTTGACCCATCTTCTGCGCGATCTTCAAAGTCCCGACGTTCGAGGATTCGGCCAGCACACCGGTCGCGGTGAAGTCCGACGTCGCGTGGTACCAGGCGTCGCTCACCGTGACTCCGCCCATCCGGATGGAGTACGGAACCGACACCGTCGTCCGGGGGGTGATCAAACCCTCGTCGAGCGCACCGGCGAAGGTCAACGACTTCTGTACCGACCCGGGCTCGAAGGCGGCCATGACCGATGGGTTGATCGGGCTGTTCTGCGGGATGGTCGAGGGGTCATTGGCGTTGAAGGTCCCGGATGAGGCAAGAGCCAGCACCTGCCCGGTCTTCGGATCGAGCACTGCCATGCTCGCGCCACGTGCACCGGACCTCGGCACATCCTCGTCCAGCAACTTCTGCGCGGTGAACTGGAGGTTCTGGTCGATGGTGAGGGTCACGGTGGCCCCGTTGCGGGCCGGTTCGGTCGTCGTCGCGCTGCTCGGGTTCACGTTGCCGAGGTTGTCCACGGAGTAGGTCTTGCGTCCGTTCTTGCCCGCCAACACATCCTGAAACTCCGATTCGATTCCGGCGGCGCCGGTGCCGTCGGAGTGCACGGTGCCGATGATGTTTGCTGCCGTGGTGCCGCCCGGGTATTCCCGCCGTGTCGTTGCCTCGGTGTAGATGCCGACAAGACCCAGTCCGATGATCTCCTGCGCCGTCGTCGGGGCGATCGCGCGAGCAAGAACCACGTAGTGGCCCTTGCCCTGGATCGCGGTCAGGATCTCACCTGGGGAACTCCCGAGTTTCTGGGCGATCTTCTCCGCGTAATGGTTCCGCTCATTCGGCGCGATCTGGGTGGGGTCCGCGGTGATGTCCTGCGCCGAGGAGGTGTACGCCAGCGGCACGCCGTCGCGGTCGACGATCTCGCCACGCATCGCATGCAACGTGAGCGTGTCCACCCGCTGGGCCGCAGCGGCGCTGGCGAGATTGCGGTGATCCAGCCCTTGGAGTTGGACGAGACGTCCACCGATCACGAGCAGCAGGGTGCAGACAGCGGCGAACCCGTAACGCAACCGACCGTCGAGCCGGCCCAGGCGCAGCGGCTTCGGAGCCCGCGGCGGGCGGCGCCGTACCTGCCGGGGTGCTGGCGCGGTCCGCCGCGCAGGACGCTGAGGCGTCGCCCGCTGCGCACGACCCTGACCCGCCGGACGACCCGGGACGGCAGCCCTGGGAGCGGCCTGCGGCGGGCCGAAGCGTCCAGCAGGATTGGCCCCGGCTCGAGAGCTCGCCCCACCGCGCGGAGTTGCTGCCCCGCGGGCCGATCCAGCGGCGCGCGGGCGTTCCGCACCCGCTCCACGCGGTGGTTGCCGACGCTCACTCATCGCGTTCCTCCGGGCAGGCTGACTACGGGCGTCGGGGTCGGAGTCGGAGTCGGAGTGGCCGAGGGCTTGGGCTTCTTCGCCGACGAGGAATTCTTGCCCGATGAGGGACGGGTCCCGGCCGCTGAGCTCGGCTTGGCCGACCGCGAGGTGGTGGCCGAACCCGACTTCGTCGCCGAGGCACTCGCGGCGGCCGTCTTGGTCGGTGTGGGCTTCTTCTTCGGCTGCACCACAGCGACCGGCGCCGCACTCACCGCGGCTGGTTTGCCCATTACCCGAGCCTTGCCGTCAGCACCGACGACCACGAAAGCGGGGTTACCGGCCGGGATCATGCCGAGCGCGGCGGCTGCCGCCTCCAGATTCGCCGGTGCCGCGCTGACGGCAACGGCGTTGCGTAGGTCTTGCACCCTGGCCGCGATGTCGGCATCGTGTCCGGCGAGGTCGTGCCGGCGAAGTTCGTTCGCCGCCGATGCGGTGTTGAGGGCCAGCAGCAGGGCAAGTCCACCGGCGATGAGTCCGACAACGAGCAGAGCGAACGGCACCCGCGGCGCGCGCGACCGCGACGTGGCGTCCGGCCGACGCGACATCTCTCGCTGTCCCCTCATTCGGGGTTCCCCCTGCTTCTCACGACCGGACCTCGGGGTCGCTCGCTGCGCTCGGACCCGTCGACCGGCCAGACTCGCCTGTCGGCTTGTGCGTTGGTCTCTGATTCGCTCCGCACGCCTTGCTCATGACGCCACCCGGACCCGTTCGGCCGCACGCAGGCGTACCGACGCCGCGCGCGGGTTGGCCTCGATCTCAGACACCGACGCCGGTTCCGAGCCCCGGCTCAGAAGCCGCAGCTGCGGTCCGCTGTCCGGCAGCGGGACGGGCAGTCCGACCGGCGTCGTGTCGACCGCGAGTGCGGCGAGGGCCTGCTTGACGATGCGGTCCTCGAGGGAGTGGTAGGCGAGCACGACGATGCGCCCGCCGAGGTTCAACCGGCCCAGAGCGGCCGGGACGGCGTCTCGCACCGAGTCCAGCTCACCGTTCACCTCGATGCGCAACGCCTGGAACGTGCGTTTGGCTGGGTGGCCTCCGTGTCGACGCGTCGCGGCCGGTATCGCCTGACGCACCAGTTCGGCCAGTTGCGCCGTCGAGCGCAACGGAGCCACCCGACGCTCGCGATCCATCGCCTGGGCGATCCGGAGGGCAAACCGCTCCTCGCCGTACTCGCGCAGGACGCGGGCGAGATCGCGGACGGAGTACTCGTTCACGACGGCCTCGGCTGTTGTCCCGGCGCTCTGGTCCATCCGCATGTCCAAAGGAGCGTCCTGGGCGTAGGCGAAGCCTCGGTCGGCCACGTCGAGTTGCATCGAGGACACGCCGAGGTCGAACAGCACCCCGTCCACGCCCTCGATCCCCAGTTCGGACAGCACCTCGGGCATCCGGTCGTACACCGCGTGTACGAGATGGACGCGGGATGCATACCGGGCCAGCCGGGCCCGGCTCCGTTCGAGCGCCGCCTGGTCGCGGTCGAGCCCCACCAGGGTCAGCTGCGGATGGGCTTCGAGCAGCGCCTCGGCGTGTCCGCCCAACCCCAGGGTGGCGTCGACAGCCACGGCGCGACGATCGGTCAGTGCCGGGGCGAGCAGAGCGAGAACGCGGTCGAGCAGGACCGGCACGTGCGTCGCGTTCGCGGCGCGGGTCGCGTCCTGCTGGTCGTCCATCTGAACTGCTCTCTCGCGTAGTGACGGTGGCTCGAGGGTGTGGGCGGATCGGCGACGCGATGGTGGGGAACGGTGGGGAGCAGTGCCGGGTCGATGCGTCGAGCTTGAATCGGGTCCCCGCCCGTCCCGCCTGGCGCCGGGGAAGTGGCGTCAGGAGGCGGACGGGAGGAGGCCGGAGGCAAGCTCGGGTGCGGTCGGCTCAGAACACGCCGGGCAGCACCTCCTCACCGATGTCGGAAAATGCTTGTTCGTTGGCGTCGAGGTAGTCCTGCCACGCGACGGAGTCCCAGACCTCGATGCGACTGTTCGCGCCGTTCACCACGCAGTCCTTGCTCAGACCCGCGTAGGCGCGCAGCGGCGGCGGAATGGTGATGCGTCCCTGGGCGTCAGGCACTTCGTCCGAGGCACTGGAGAACAGCACCCGGCCGTAGTTACGAACTCGTCGGTCGGTGACCGGACCGTCGCGCAACGCCGCGGTCACGCGGTCGAACTCTGCGTCCGGGAAGACGTAGAGGCACCGGTCCTGTCCCTTACAGATCACGAGGCCTCCTTCCAGTTCGGGCCGAAAGCGCGCCGGCAGCGCAAGCCGCCCCTTATCGTCCAGACGCGGAGTGTGGGTGCCGAGGAACCTCAACGCCCACCTCCGCATCCCAGCTCGGAGCGGTTATCGACCTATCGACGCCGCAGCTCCCCACTTATCCCCACTGTAACCCACATCAATCCACCGTCAATGCGAAACGCGGGGTCGGTAGGTGTTGCGATCTCTGAACGCACCTATCGCCATAGCTGCCACCACGCGTCCGGGTCGGCATACTCGTTGGGACGAGCGGCGACCCCGCGACCGCGAACGGAGGACGCAGCACGTGAGCCACCCCCACGACAGCCACCCCCACGGCCGGGCCACCCAGACGCCCCAGCACTCCCAGCACTCCCAGCCGGCATCCGAGACCACGCTGCCGGTCAGCGCGGTTCAAGACGCCGGTGCGCGCATCGGCAGCAACATCGAGCAGGTCATCGAGGGCAAACGCTCGGCGATCCTGCTCGGCCTGGCGGTACTCCTCGCCGAAGGCCACCTGCTCATCGAGGACGTTCCCGGCGTGGGCAAGACGAAGTTCGCCAAGGCACTGGCCCGCTCCATCGATTGCTCGGTGCGCCGGATCCAGTTCACGCCCGACCTGCTGCCGAGCGACGTCACCGGCGTCAGTGTCTACAACTCCGAAGATCGCGATTTCGAGTTCAAGCCTGGTCCGGTATTCGCCAACATCGTGGTCGGGGACGAAATCAACCGGGCGTCTCCCAAAACCCAGGCCGCCCTACTGGAGTGCATGGAGGAGCGGCAGGTGACCGTCGACGGGGTCACCTACGTCCTCGAAGCGCCGTTCATGGTGCTCGCCACCCAGAACCCCATCGATATGGAGGGCACCTATCCCCTTCCCGAGGCCCAGCGGGACCGTTTCACCGCGCGGGTCTCGATGGGTTACCCGGACCGCAACGCCGAGATCGCGATGCTCAACGAGCACGCCTCGAGAGATCCGCTCGACACCTTGGAACCGGTATCGGACGCCACCGAGATCCGTGCGCTGATCGGCGCGGTGCGCAGCGTGTACGTCTCGGACGCCATCAAGGCCTACGCGGTCGACCTGTCCGAGGCCACGCGGCGCTCGGGCGACATCAGGCTCGGCGCCTCGCCGCGCGCGACCCTGCAACTGCTACGGGCGAGCAAGGCGTGGGCGGCGCTGACCGGCCGCGACTACGTCATCCCCGATGACCTGCAGTACCTGCTGACATCGGTCTTCGCGCATCGGCTCCTGCTCACCGCCGAGGCTCACGTCGCCGGCCGGTCCACCACGGATCTGCTCACCCGGATCGCCCAGGTTACGGCGATCCCGGGCTCGGCCGTCGCCGGTTCCTACTGACCGTGCCCAGCTGGTGACCACCCCGTGAACACACGTCGTTTCGGCTTCACCACTCGCGCGAGTTGTCTGCTCGCGGCGGGCAGCACGGCCGTATTGTGCGGCATCCTGCTCGGCGAGATCGATCTCGTTCGGGCTGGTGTGCTCGCCGCAGCGGTGCCGATCGCCGCGGCCGTGGTCGTTCACCGGTCCCGAGTCCAGGTGGCGAATCGACGCTCGATCGAGCCGCCCCAGGCCGTCGCGGGCCAGTCGGTCACCGTGCACCTGACCATCACAAACCGCTCGCTCCTCCCGACCGGCGCACTGATGCTTGAGGACCGGCTTCCCGACCGGCTCGTCGGGCGGGCTCGGTTCGTTCTCGATTCGCTGGGCAGCCACGCCGTCCGCACAGTGTCCTACCGGATGCCGAATCTCGGTCGCGGCCGGTACCGGGCCGGGCCGCTCAGCATTCGACTCAGCGACCCGTTCCACATGATCGACCTGACCCGCTCGTTCACCGCGACGTCGGAGTTCCTGGTGACGCCGGTCGTGGACGAACTTCCCGTGACCACACCGCCACGCACGGACGAGCTCGGCGAGGGGTCCAGCAGCCATTCGATCGGGACCCACGGAGCCGACGACGCATCGACGCGCGAATACCGAGTGGGCGACGATCTACGCAAGATCCATTGGCGCTCGTCGGCGCGCACGGGGGCGTTGATGGTGCGCCAGGAGGAACGACCCTGGCGGGCCCAGACCACCGTGCTCCTCGACGTCCGCGCCGCCGCGCACAGCATCGCGAAGGACCCCACGGTCGACGCGAGCGATCCGCGCACCGTGAGCAGCATGGAGTGGGCGGTCAGCGCCTGCGCCAGCATCTGCAGCCAGTCCCTGCACGCCGGTCGTGACGTCGGAATCATTGGCGACCCGACCCGGCCGGATCGACTTCGGGTGGCCGGCCCGGACCATCTGGGCACCTACCTCGCCTGTATCCGCGAGACGCACCACACCGAAATGGGCCCGATCGCCGCGACTCTGCGTACCGCGGCTCGCGAGTCAGCGCTGGTCGCCGTCCTGGGCCGCCTCGACCCTCCGGCGCTCCGACTGCTCGCCGACGCCCACCCCCGCGGGCGGTCGGCCCCGGCACTGGCCATCCTGCTCGACGTCGACTCATGGGCGAACGGAAGCAGCACGCTCACCCCGCAGACCGCCGCCGCCGCGGCCGTCCTGCGGGGCGCAGGCTGGCGGGTGGCCGTGGCGCATCGGGAGATGTCGACCGCCCAGGCCTGGCAGGCCCTGCTCGCCGGCCACGTGGCCGGTGCGCGGCCGACCGGGGTACTGCGGTGACGACCGCGACCGCCTCCCGCCGAGTGTCTTCGACCGCGTCGGAACGGCTCACGGCTAAGCGCACTGGCTTCGCCCTGCTCGCCAGTGCGCTCGGCGCCTTCCCGCTGAAGGCGTTGTTCTCCGACTACGCATGGCTTCTCGACGCGTGGCTGACCATGGCCATCGTCATCGCTCCAGCAGCGTTGATCCGGTTGCGACGGGCACCCGGTGCCCTGGACATCTGGCCAGGAGTGGTGCTGCTCATCCCCTGGCTCACCGCACGATTCATGAGCGGACACGCCACCTTCGGCTTCCTGCCGACCAGCGACACCTGGCACCAGATCTCGCTGCTGATGACCGATCTGCACAAGACGACCCGCGACGAGACCGCGCCGATCCACACGACGATCGCCGTCCGCCTTGTCATCTGTGCCCTTCTGGGGCTGCTCGCGGCCCTCGTGGATCTGATCGCAGTCGTCGGGCGTCGCGGCGCGTTGGCCGGCGTCCCGCTGCTGCTCATATTCACCGTCGCCGGAGCAGTGCCGCGCAAACCGGTTTCGTGGGCCTGGTTCGCCCTTGCCGCGATCGGATATCTGATCCTGCTCGCCCTCGACGCCAGGGACGACCTCGACCATTGGGGACGCCGGGTCACCGCGACCGGCAAGTCTGCCAGCGGCGCGGGGCGCGCCCGGACGACGCTGTCGCTGTCCGCGCCGCGCATCGCGGCGGCCGCAGTGGTGGCGGCCGTACTGCTGCCGGTTCTGGTCCCAGGCGATTCACGCAATCTGTTGGCCAACGCCTTCCACAACGGGAGTGGGAACGGAGTCGGTGGCTTCGGCGGCAGCGGGGGCGGAAAGATCAGTCCCTTCGCAGCCCTGAAAGGTCAGTTGAACCGCAGCAACCCGATCGCGCTCGCTGACGTGCACATGCTGTCCGGTTCCCGGACACAGCCGTTCTACCTGAAGGTGAACGTCCTGTCCGATTACGGCAAGTCCGGCTGGGGCGTCGCGGCCCACGGTGACACCACGAACATCGCCGACCAGCAGTTCCCGACCAGCGGCGGGAACAGCTTCACCACCACCAGCCTCGCGGCCCGGGTCAGCATCACCAAGATGCGCGGTAACCCGCCTGTGTTCGATCGGCCGGTGTCCATCGACGGGCTTCCTGCGAACACCACGTGGAGCAGTCAGGATCAGCTCCTGCTCGGCTCACAGGTCACAGAAGGCACCACATTCACCGAGCGATTCGCCCAGCCCACCCCTACGCGCGACCAACTCGACATCGTCTCGGACGGGATCGACCCGAGCGTGCGCGACGAACTCAAGGTGCCGTCGGATCTGCCGGTGTTCGTCCGCAACCTGGTGCGCGACACGATCAAGGGCGCGACCGGCCCGTACGAGAAGGCCCGGAAACTGAGCGATTTCTTCGCCAGCGCGAACAACCAGTTCACCTACGACCTGAAGACCACCGATGGGGATTCCGGCAGCGACCTGGTGGATTTCCTGCAGAACCGGCGCGGTTACTGCCAGCAGTACGCGGCCGCGATGGCCATCATGCTGCGGACGGCCGGCGTCCCGGCGCGGGTCGTGCTCGGCTACACCCACAACGCGCCGAACAAGTCCGGCGATTTCGCGATCACCACGGCGAACGCCCACTCGTGGGTCGAGGCCTGGTTCAACGGCATCGGCTGGCTCCCCTTCGACCCGACACCGTCCGACGGTCAGGGTGGTGGGGGCCGCGACCAGTTGGCCTACGCCCCCAAGACGGTACGTGCGGCGGACGGGGGCCCGGGCGCCTCGATCAACTCCAGCACTTCGAACACCGCACGGGCCCCGACGGCACCATCGGCTCGGGCCTCGGTCGCGCCCAGGGCTGACACCTCCGCCGGTTCTGGGTCGTGGACGCCCTGGTTGCTCCTCGGTGCGCTGGTGATCCTGGCGCTGATGTTCGTTCCGGCCGCGGTTCGCGCTCGCCGTCGACATGCCCGCTACGCCGCCGTGCGCCGTGACGGCGATCCCGATCCTTTGTGGGCTGAGCTGTCCGATACCGCTGTGGACCTCGGGTACGTCTGGTCGCCGTCCCGGTCACCGCGGCAGACCGCAGCGTGGCTGGCCGAGGACGCCGGCGGGAGCGCCGGCTCGCTCAGTTCGCTGGCCGTCGCGATCGAGAAACGGCGCTTCGCGAATGCCTCAGCTCCACCAACGACCGGCGTGGACCGCCTCGTACGCGATCTGCGGGATGTGACGGGCCAGTTGCGATCCCGGCAGCCCCGCTCGGCTCGTCTGCGCGCGGCGCTCCTCCCGGCGTCGCTCGGCTGGACGCCGCGCCGACGTGGAGGCCGGCGCCGACTCTGACCGGCGCGCGGACCGCTGCGCGCGGGCGTGAATGGACGCATCCTCATGACGACGCACTGGTAGGAACAGCAAAAAGGCCGGACCTTGGGTCCGGCCTTACTGCCCTGTCGGTGGATTCAGTTCTCTTCGAAACGACGACGGAGGCGGTCCTCCATGCGGTTTCGCAACCCGCTGTTGCCGGACTGCTTCGGCGCCCGCGAGGCGCCCTCAACGGTGTCGGGGGTGGCGTTGACGTCGGTTCCGCGGATAGCGGTCGCCGCGTAGGCGGCTGACCCCACGACCAGGACGAAACCCACCACGCTGAGCGCGATGATCTGCGACACAAGCCCGACGAGCACCAGGGCGAGACCGGCGATAACACCGAGCACACTGAGTATCACCGCACGTCGGGTACGGGAGCGCGAACGAGCAGAACGCACGGTCGCAGCGAACTTAGGATCTTCGGCGTAGAGCGCCTGCTCGATCTGGTCCAGCAGGTTCTGCTCGTGCTCGGAGAGCGGCACTGGGCCCTCCTTCATAATCCGGACCCGCAGAGGTCTCAGACTGGCGGTCGTTCGGCTTTGTTGCTGACAACTTCGTCTTACCCATGGAACGCGTGGACGCTGCAATTCGTGCCCACACTCACGAGCATACGAGCCGTTGCGCCGGATCGAAAGTTACAGAGTAGAAGAATCATGGCAACCGACCGTAGAAAACGCCGAAACCGGGTCACCGGCCGTCCAGAAGCGACCCCGGGCGAACCGCCGCATCCCCGAAACGGGCTCGTGCGGCGTCCACCGCGCGGTCGGCGCGGCTCGAACCACGCGGGCGCAGCGGGCCGGGTGTGGCCGTCGCGGACATGTCGAGGGTGAGCTGCTCAGGCGCGCCGCCGGCGTCGCGCAGGTTCTCCGCCTTCACCCCTACGAGTCGGATCCGCGGCTGATCCAGGCCGATACTGCGGTAGAGGTCGGCCGCTGTCTCATAGATCGCACCGGTGGAGTCGGTCCAGCCCGGCAGGGTGCGAACCCGGGTCACAGTCCGGAAATCAGCGAACCGGATCTTGATCCCGATGGTGCGGGCGACGAAGGCTCGTGACCTGACGCGGCGGCCGACGTCTTCGGCGTGGCGGAGCAGTTCGCGGCACACGTCGACCTCTTGGGTGAGATCGACGTCGAGTGTGCCGTCGGAGCTGATCGACTTCTCGGTCTCATCCGGCTGGACCGTGCGCGGGTCAAGGCCCGCGGCGAGCGCGGATAGGTGGGCCGAGTGAGCAGGGCCGACCGCGCGACGCAGCGTGTCCAGGGGCGTTGCCGCCAGATCGGCGACCGTGCGGACACCGAGTCGGTGCAGTGATTCGGCGGTCCGCTCCCCCACGCCGTACAGCGCGGTGACCGGCAGCGGATGCAGGAAGTCCAGAACCCCGTCAGCCGGGACGACCAGCATGCCGTCCGGTTTGCAGCGGGTGGAGGCAAGTTTGGCTACGAACTTGGTCGGTCCGACCCCCACCGAGCAGGTGAGCTCGAGTTCCTCGAACACCCGGCGGCGGATGGCTGCCGCAATCACCGCTGGGCGCCCCTGGCTTCGGGTCGCGCCGGCAACGTCGAGGAAGGCCTCGTCCAGGGACAGCGGTTCGACCAGCGGCGTGACGTCGCGCAGGATCGCCATCACCGCGCTGGAAGCCTCGGAGTACGCGGCACGGTCCGGTGGCAGGACGACCACGCGCGGACACAGGCGCAGGGCGTGACTCATCGACATCGCGCTGCGGATGCCGTAGCGCCTCGCCTCGTACGACGCTGCGGCCACGACCCCGCGGTGGCCACCACCGACGACCACGGGACGGTTGCGCAGCTCAGGTCGTTTCTTGATCTCGACGCTCGCGAAGAACGCGTCCATATCGACGTGCAGAATGTGACAACCCCGGTCGTCGCCGTCGAAAAGACCGGATTCACGGGGCAGGTCGTGGCTTCGTCCCATCGCCGGTTCGGTTCAGCCGTTCGGTCGGCGCAGCAGCAGATGGATGCGCCCGGCGAGTTCCGCGAACGGCAAACGTCCCGCGGCCTCGACGTCGAGCGCGGCGAGCGCTGCCCGCCCCGCTGCGGTATCCCCCGCAGCACCGGGTACGAGGTCGGAGAAGACACCGATGCCGTGGCGCGCCTCGACGATCAGCCCGAACCGAGCCGCCAGCGTCGCGATCACTGCGGCGTCCACACTTTCCGCGGCATCGAGTCCGCGCAGTTCGGCCAGCGCCGCGGCCGGATCGCCGGCCAGCGCGCGGGCCAACACCGAGGCGATCGGGTTGCCGACCAGCACGCTCATCAGTCCGCCCGGGCGTACTGCCTCGGCCATCGCTGCGAACGTGGACTCGACCTGGTCCACCGCATCCAGGATGCCGTGGGCGAGAACCGCGTCATAACCGCCGGGCCGCACGAGGCCGGCAAGTGCCTCCACGTCACCGGCTATGGCAGTCACCGAGGCCGAGACGCCGGCCTCCTCGGCGCGGCGGCGCAACGTTGCCAACGCGTCGGCACTGAGATCGACGACGGTCACGTCGGCGCCGAACTCCGCCAACGGCACCGAGTAGGCGCCGCTCCCGCCGCCACAGTCCAGGACCTGCAGGCGGCTACCGGGCTCGGACCCGTTGCCGAGCGCGTCGCAGAGCAGTCCGACCACCAGCCCGAGCCGCCCGGTCCCGGGCCGGTCGTGATGGGTGTCGGTAGGCACGTTGGTCACAATAACGGCAGGAGCTGACACAGGTCTGCTGCGCAACGCAGCCGCCGCAGGCCCCGCGCGATTCCGGCCGTCAGGCAGCGAGCAGCCCCATCGACGACTCGACCAGAGCCAGGAACTCGGTGGCGGCACGCACCTGGTCGTCGGCCGTCCGAGGCGACACAGCGGAGATGGCCCCGGCCTCAATGGCCGCGCGTGTCTGGGCGCCGGCGGCGAAGAAGGCAGCCCAGTCGGCGTGTTCTGGAGCTACCCGTTCGAGAAGCACCCACACGCTCATCAGTCGTCGACGGGTGCTGGCCGGACGACCACGCCCGGCGGCCACAGCCGCCGCGGTGCGCAGAGCGGACAGGTGGGCGAGCCGGAACCGCTCCCCTGCGTCAGCGGTCTGCGCTGCGTCGAGCAGTACCGACCGTGCTTGGACGAGCAGGCTGGTGGCCGACGTGCGTGACAACCCTGCCGCCGAGTCGGCCGCCGGCTGGATCTGCTGCGTTGCGGTCATGAGACACCCCTCACGTTTAGAACGTCTGTTCCATATTAGCACGCTATTCGCTTTCGCGTGCCGATGTGTACACGAGCGTGCCGGAGGGTTCTGACAATTTTTCACGCTGGATGTGAGTTCGGCGCTCGCGCGGACACTACGAGGTGTGGACTCCCTGCTTAACGACCCCGAGCGGTTCACCGCAACGTTCGATCGGTGGTCGCCGCGCGTGTTCTCCTACGCGCGGCGACAGCTCAGCGTGAATGACGCCCAAGACGTCGTCGCCGACACCTTCCTGGTGGCGTGGCGCCGGTGGTCCGACGTACCGGACGAGCCACTGCCGTGGCTACTCGTCGTGGCTCGGCACACCATCGCGAACCAGCGACGCCGTCATCGGCGCCAGCACGAGCTCATCGATTCAGCAGCCGTGCTGGAACGGCTCGCCGGACCTGCCTGCGGCGCGGACGCCGATGTGCTGGAACGGGCTGCCCTTATCGCCGCGGTAGCGACGCTGACCGAAATGGAACGCGAAGCGGTGCTGCTCGTGGCGTGGGACGCACTGACCAACCGGGACGCAGCCACCGTGGCGGGCTGTTCGCAGCGCGCCTTCGAAGTGCGTCTCTCCCGAGCGCGAGCTCGGCTCAATCGTGCGCTGGCCGACCAGTCGACCGACCGACACCGATCTGGCGCCGCCCACGCCGGGTCGAAAGGACAATTGACATGAACGATCACGCGGACGACATGAGCGACCCGATCGCCCGGTTGAGCGCCTATCGGCCGACCACGGCGACGATCGAGCGGGAGTGGCCGCTGGCGCAGCGCGGCACGGTCCGCGCCCGAGCCGACTCGGCCTCGGCACGCGTCCGGTTCACCCCTCGACGCCGTCGGCTGCCGGTGCTGCTGGCCCCGGTCGCGGCAGGGTTCGTCCTCGTGTCCTTGATCGGTGGCGTGGTCGTGTTCGTAGCGCGATCTGACGATGGGGCGCGCGACTCGGCGGCCGGGCAATCCAGCACGGGGGATGCCCTGCCGGCCGAGGCCACCCGCCAGACTCCGCGCGTCGGCCCCGAGCAGTACGCCTATCGCTCGATGACATATCCAGGCAACACCAACGGTTCATCGACCGACAGGCTTCAGGCCTGGGCGTCGGCCGACGGCCGAACCTATTACCTCAGGACGGCCCACGGCAGCAGCACGTGCGTCGGTTCTTCCGGACAGGAACCCAGTCAGGCCTCGTTCGACGCGCTGCCAACCGATCCGGTCAAACTGCATGAACTCCTCCGCGCGCAGGCCCAGGGCTCGAGCACTCGCGACGAGGCCGAGTTTGTCGGAGTGGGTGACCTGTTGCGCAACTCAGACGGTCTGGCCTCATCCCAGACGCGCTACGCCCTCGTGGCAGCCCTGTCTCTGATTCGCCGCGTCACTGTGCACACCGACGTCCTGGACCCGAGTGGGCGGTCGGCGATCCGCGTCGACCTGGTCGATCAGGGCAACCGCCCCGGGGAACTCGACGCCCTGTACTTCGATCCTGCGACGTTCCAACTGCTGGCCGAGGCGACGGGCAACAGCGGCCTCACCCACAACCCGACCGCCTACAAATCGTCCGGTTACGACGCGACGGGTTCTGCGGCCACGACCCCCGTTCAGTTCACCGGACTGCAGGCGACGGTGATGACCCAGGAGAAGGTGGTCGACTCCGTGCCGCCAGCGGCCCGGACCTGCTCGTAACCGCCGCGCTCAGGGCACGAGGACGTCGACGACCTCACCGACGACGATGACCGCCGGCGCCCCGACGCCCGCCCGGGCGACGGCCTGGGCCAATTCGCCGAGCGGCGCGCGGACCACCCGCTGGTGCGGCGTGGTCGCGCGGTGCACCACGGCGGCCGGCGTCGACGCCGAGCGTCCATGGCGGATGAGTTCGTCAGCGATCAGGCCCAGCCGATCCATCGCCATGAGGATCACCAGGGTCCCGGCGTGCGCGGCCAGTCCGGGCCAGTCCACGCCCTGATCAGACGCCCGACCCGGGTCGAGGTGCCCGGACACGATCGTAAAATCCGCCGCGATGCCGCGATGGGTCACCGGGATACCGGCCATCGCCGGCCCGGCGAGGGCCGAGCTGAGGCCGGGCACGATCTCGACCGGTACCCCGGCCGCGACGCACGCGAGCCACTCCTCTCCCCCGCGGCCGAAGACAAACGGGTCGCCGCCCTTCAGACGCACCACCCGCTTGCCCGCCCGCGCCCGGTCGACCAGGACCTGGTTGATGTCATCCTGGCTCAGGTTGTGCCGATGCGCCGACTTGCCGCAGTCGATCACCTCCACGTCGTCGGGCAGACCGGCCAGCAACTCACGGGGCGCAAGCCGGTCGACCACAACCACGTCGGCGTCCGCGATCAACCGGCGTCCACGCACAGTGATCAACTCGGGGTCACCCGGGCCGCCGCCCACCAGGGCCACCGCGCCATTGCCTGTCCGCCGGTGCCGTCGTATCGGCAGGTCACCGGCGTCCAGCGCCGCGACGATCGCATCGCGAAGGCTCCGGGCGCGGCGCGGATCGTCGCCGCCGTTGATGGCCACCGTCAGCCCGTCGAAGCGGGCCACCGCCGGGGTGCGAGCCGTCCCACCGGTTGCGTCATCGGCCCGCACGCAGAAGATCCGCCGTTCGAGCGCGGCGGCCGCGACCGCGGCGTTGACCTCATGCCGATCGGTGCAGGCGAATGCGAGCCAGGCGTCGTCCAGATCGCTCGGTCGGAACGCGCGTTCGATGAGCGTTGCGTCGATATCGCGGACCTCGACTACCGCCACGGGTGTGACAACGACCACGTCGGCCCCGCCCTGGACCAGCGCGGCGGCGCGACGCGCGGCGACCGCTCCTCCTCCGACGACAACGACGCGGCGCCCGCGCAGGTCCAGCAGCAAGGGAGATCCGGTCACCGGCTCATTGTCGCGCGCGCCGGTCGGCTGGTCGCGAACCACGTCGACCGTACGGACCCGGACCCGTTCGGCGACTGGTACGAAATTCCCGGGCTCGTGACGGATGTGCGACCATTTCGTCATGGCGCCCGTCACGGAGTTCCGCTCCGAATCGTTGACCCGACGCCGTCACATCGACCTCCTCCGGATAGTCACCGCGGCCTGTCGGGCCTGACGACGGTTCCCGCGACCTGCTGATCAGTGATGCGGTCGCGCCGTCCTTCGGTGCCCACGTCCCGTTCCACCTTCTGGAAGGACGCGCATGTCTGCGCGACTCAACACCCAGCCCCGCTCTGTTCCGAAGCAGGCTCAGGGCCAATGGGGCCTCGGCTACCGCGAGCCGCTGAACGCCAACGAACGCAGCAAACGCGACGACGACCCGCTGAACGTCCGTCAGCGGATCATCGACATCTACTCCAAAGGCGGGTTCGACAGCATCGACCCCGGCGACCTGCGCGGCCGGTTCCGCTGGATGGGGCTCTATACCCAGCGCAAGCAAGGCATCCCTGGCGGCAAGACCGCGACTCTCGAGCCCGAAGAGCTTGAGGACAAGTACTTCATGCTGCGGATCCGCATCGATGGTGGCGCGCTCACCAGCGATCAGGCCCGCGTGGTCGCCGATATCGCCACGACCTACGGGCGGGACATTGCCGACGTCAGCGACCGCGCGAACATCCAGTTGCACTGGATCCGCGTCGAGGACGTCCCGGCCATCTGGGACAAGCTCGACAGCGTCGGGCTGACCACCACCGAGGCGTGCGGCGACTGCCCGCGGGTCATGATCGGCTGCCCGCTCGAGGGGGTGGCCGAGGACTCGATCCTCGACAGTACGGCCGCGCTGCGCGAACTCGTCGACCGCTTCGTCGGCAACCCCGAGTTCTCGAATCTGCCGCGCAAGTACAAGACCTCCATCTCCGGCTGCGCACACCAGTGCGTCAACCATGAGATCAACGACTGCGCCTTCGTCGGCGTCATCGGTCCCGAGGGCACGCCCGGCTACGACCTCTGGGTCGGCGGTGGCCTGTCGGTCAACCCGCGGATGTCCGAGCGCATCGGGGTCTTCGTCCGCGAGGACCAGGTCACCGACGTCTGGATCGGCGTCACCTCGATCTTTCGCGACTACGGCTACCGCCGGCAGCGCAACCACGCGCGGCTGAAGTTCCTGATGGCCGACTGGGGTCCGGAGCGCTTCCGTGAGGTTCTCGAGACCGAGTACCTCGGCTACGCGCTGGCCGACGGCAAGCCGCCGGCTTTCTCCCCCGCGGTCCGTGACCACACCGGCGTCCTCGTCCAGAACGACGGGCTGTTCTCCGTCGGCGCCACGACGTTGTCCGGCCGCACGTCCGGCACGGCACTGCGCGCGGTGGCCGACCTGTCCGATCGCTACGCCAAGGGCCGGGTGCGTCTCACCATCCAGCAGGGAATCGTGGTGCTCGACGTCGAGCAGTCCGACACCGAAGCGCTCGTGACCGCCCTCGGCGAGTGGGATCTCGAGGTCCGCCCGTCGGCGTTCCAACGCGGCACGATCGCCTGCACTGGCATCGAGTTCTGCAAGCTCGCGCTGACCGAGACCAAGCAGCGCTCGCAGACCATCCGTCGCGAAATGGACCGACGCCTGCCCGGCTTCGACACCCCGATCACGATCAACGTCAATGGCTGCCCCAACTCCTGCGCCCGGTTCCAGGTCGCGGACATCGGCTTCAAGGGCATGGTCCAGAAGGGCCCCGACGGCGATGAAGAAGCCTTCCAGGTGCACCTCGGCGGCCGGATGGGCTCGGACGCGGAGTTCGGCCGCAAGCTCCGGGGACTCAAGGTGACCGCCGAGGGTGCGCCCGACTACATCGAGCGGATCCTGACCGGCTACCTCGAACGCCGCGAAGGCGCCGAGCCGTTCGCGTCCTACGTGTCGCGGGCGGACGAAGCATGGTTGCTGTAAGCACTCACTCGACGGGACGCGCGGCCGGCATGAGCCGGGTGGAACTGAAGGTCCTCGCCGAGCGGGCCGGTGACGATCTCGACGATGCCACCGCGGTGGAGGTCCTGCGTTGGGCCGACGAGCAGTTCGGTTCGTCGTGGGCGGTGGCCTCATCGATGGCCGACGCCGTCGTGCCGAGCCTCGCCGCCTGCGTGCGACCCGGGGTCGACGTCCTGTTCCTGGACACCGGCTACCACTTCGCCGAGACCATCGGGACGCGTGACGCGATCGCCGCCACGATGCCGGTCACGATTCGCTCGATCGAACCGGCGCAGTCGGTCGCTGCGCAGGACGTCTCCTTCGGCGCGCGTCTCTATGAGCGCAACCCGGACCAGTGCTGCGCGCTGCGCAAGGTGATGCCGCTGCGCAAGACGCTCAAGGGGTACAGGGCGTGGGCTTCGGGCCTGCGGCGCGACGAGGCGTCCACCCGGGCCGGGTCCAAGGTGGTCGAGTGGGATGACGGACGCGCGATGGTGAAGCTCAATCCGATCGCGGCGTGGACGCAGGACGACGTCGATCAGTACATCGCCGAGCACGGCATCCTGGTCAACCCGCTGCTGTCCGACGGGTACGGCTCGGTGGGCTGCGCGCCGTGCACGCGCCGGATCCAACCCGGAGAGGACGCCCGCGCCGGACGCTGGGCCGGCTCGAACAAGGTCGAGTGCGGGTTGCACTGACGCGGCCGACACCGTCGGGTTCGATAACGTGGGGTGGTGCATGCAAACTGTCACGCCGTCGACGCCGAACTGGCACGGGCCGGACTGGACGGGCGGGTGCACGTCCTTGACGAGGCAGCCCCGACTGCGGCCGCCGCGGCCGCGCTGGTCGGGGTCGAGGTCGGCGCGATCGCCAACTCGCTCGTGTTCGCCACGGCCGAGGGCAAGCCGCTGCTCGTCCTGACCAGCGGGGCCCACCGGGTCGACACCGCGAAGGTCGCCGCGCTCATCGGCACGGCCGTGCTGCGACGGGCCACCCCGGAGTTCGTCTACGAGGCCACCGGGCAGCGCATCGGCGGCGTCGCCCCGGTCGGGCACCCACAGCCCATCCGCACGATCGTCGACGTGGCTCTCGAGGCGTTCCCGCAGATCTGGGCCGCCGGCGGGATACCGCACGCGGTCTTCCCCGCGACCTTCGCCGAACTCGTCCGGCTGACCGGCGGGCAGGTGGCCGATGTCGCCTGATCGGCCCGGTTCCTGCGCGCGGGCGCACCGATGAGGCACGATCTAGGGATGCAATCCACCGGGCACCCACCCCTTGCGGGTGCCCGCATCGTCGCCTGGTCGGCGCGTACCTTCGCCGAGCGGGTCGACGAATCGATGACGATCTACGTCCGCGCCATGGGCTACCCCGCGTACACCGGGACGCAGCGCGCACTCAGCGCCCGTAAACACGCCGACCTGCCGGGGTTCGCCTGCCGGGCCGCGGTAGCTGACGACGGCACCGTTCTCGGTTTCGGTTACGGGTACACGACGGCACCAGGTCAGTGGTGGCACGACCTCGTGCACCGCGCACTGCGGCGCGAGGACCGCGGGTGCTGGATGGCGAATGCCTTCGAGCTGTCCGAACTACACGTCCTGCCCGAGCACCAGGGCATCGGATTGGGTCGCCGCCTGCTCACCTCGCTCGCGGCCGAACTGCCGCACGAGGCCATGCTGCTCTCGACGCCGGACACCGACACCCGTGCGTTTCGGCTCTACCGCGACACCGGGTTCGTCGACCTCGCCCGCAACTACATGTTTCCCGGTGACGGCCGGCCGTTCGCGGTGCTCGGGGCGCGGTTGCCGCTGCATGACCGCTGAGCTGTTCGCGCAGCGCTGCACCCGCGTCCCAGTCGTCCTCGCGGTCATCGTGGTCGTAGTGCAGATCGCCTATCCGCTGGCGCACGGGTCGTTGCGCGACACGCTGACCATTGCGATCGTGATCCTGTTCGCCGCGACCGCCGTCACGCACGCGGCGGCCACGCGTGGGCTTCGCACCGGTTACGCCGTACTCGCGTTCACCGCCGTCCCGGGCTTCGCGGCCGAGGCGATCGGCGTGCGCATCGGCGTGCCGTTCGGCAGCTACGCCTACCGCGATACGTTGGGGCCACAGGTTCTCAACGTCCCGGTGGTCGTCGCGCTGGCCTGGACGATGCTCGCCTGGCCGGCGGCTGTCGCAGCCCGGCACCTCGCGGCGGGCTTCGCACCTCGTGTGCTGATCGGCGCCTGGGCGTTGGCCACCGCGGATCTATTCCTCGACCCCCAGATGGTCGCCGCTGGACACTGGCATTGGGACGATCCGTCGCCGTCGCTGCCCGGAATTCCGAACGTGCCCCTGACGAACTACGCCGGCTGGGCCGCGGTCGCCCTCGTGCTCTCGGTGCTGCTGCAGATCCTGCTTCGCGGCGGGACGGAACACCTCGACGATCGGGTACCGCTGTACCTGTACCTGTGGCTGTGGTTGGGGTGGGTGGTGGCGCTCGGGGTGTTCCTGGATCTCCCCGCCGCGGCGGCTTGGGGTGCACTCGGCATGGGCTGCGTCGGGGTGCCATTGGCCGTCACGCTGGTCCGCCGATGAGCGGGCGTCTCGTGCGGGCGGGCGCGCTGGTGGCCGCCGCGGGGGCCGCGCACGCAGTGGTCAACGCGCGCCTGCTGCGTCAACCGATACTGAGCCCGTCGGGACAGCGTCCGGCATCGGTGCTCATTCCGGCGCGCGACGAGGCTGCGACGATCGGGCGCTGCGTGCGGGCCGTCGCGGCGCAGGACGACCTGCTCGAGGTGCTGGTCCTCGACGATGGCTCCAGCGACGGCACCGCCGAGCTCGCGCGGTCGGCGGGGGCACGGGTCATCGACGGTTCACCGCCGCCGCCGGGTTGGCTGGGCAAACCGTGGGCCTGCGCGCAGCTGGCCGCGGCGGCCGATCCGGCCAGCGACGTGCTCGTGTTCGTCGACGCCGATGTCGTGCTCGCCCAGGGTGCGCTGCGCCGCGCGCTGGACCTGCTCGATCGGGCTGCGCTCGATCTGGTCTGCCCGTTCCCCCGGCAGGAAGCGGTCGGGGTGTCCGAGCGGCTCGTTCAACCGCTGCTGCAGTGGTCCTGGCTGACCACCCTCCCGCTGCGCCTGGCTGAGTCGTCCCGACGGCCATCCCTGACCGCCGCGTGCGGCCAGTTCGTCGTCGTGCGCCGAGAGACGCTGGACGCCTGCGGCGGGTTCGCGGCCGTCCGAGACGCCGTGCTCGACGACCTCGCTCTGGCACGGGCGGTCAAATCCGTCGGTGGTCGGGCCTCGGTGGTCAACGGCACCGACCTCGCGTCCGTGCGGATGTACTCGGGGTGGGCGCAACTGCGCGACGGCTACGGCAAGTCGCTGTGGTCCGCGTTCGGCTCCCCC
>JBDTFN010000074.1:0-5067 GCA_039937915.1 Jatrophihabitans sp.
CGGGCGCCGACCTTTGTGGTCGGCGCCCGTCTTGCCTTTCAGCGCGCGTCTTGTCTTTCAGCGCGCGTCTCGTCTTTCGGCGCGCGATCGTGGCCCGGACGCGCGTCAGCGTCGGGCGTCCTCGTAGTAGTCGCCGGACACGACCGAGCCGTCCACGACTGACAGGGCCCACACAGCGCCCTTTTTCGTGTCGGCGTCCCGGACCCCGCGCACGAAGGAGTCCACCAGGCTGGCGATGGCCAAGCCCTGCCCACAGACGACGGTGACGCGACGTGGCTTGGCCAGGCTGAGGAAGGCCGCCTCGGTATCCGCGGGGCTGCGGGCGTAGCTGGCGTCGGCGAAGACCGGATCGATGGTGACGGCCAGGCCGAGGTCGTCGGCGAGCGGTGTGACGGTCTGGACACAGCGCAGCGGATTGGCCGAGACGACCGCATCCGGACCGAAGTACGGCAAGAAGGCGCGCAGCCGCTCGGCCTGCTCGACCCCGCTCGGCTCGAGGGGTCGAAGGTCATCGTCGCCGCGCCACTCGCTTCGCTTGCCGGCCTTGGCGTGCCGTACGAGCAGGATGGTGGAGTCGGGGATCGGTACCGCGGCGAACTCGTCGAGCACCCGCTTTTCGACCTTGTGCGTCAGCCGGGATCTGGCCGCCTTCACCGGCGCCCACATGATCTCGTCCACCTCGTCGCCGGTAACGAAGCAACCATCGACGTGCTGCATCACCCAGAACGTGACGGTCTTGCGTGCTCCGGCGACGGGGTAGCTGATGCGGGTGATCCGTCGTGACACCGTGACGTGAGAACCGATCTCCTCGCCGACCTCACGCACCGCTGCCTCGAGTTCGGACTCGCCCGGCTCGAGTTTGCCCTTGGGCAGCGACCAATCGTCATAGCGCGGCCGGTGCACGAGGGCGACCAGCACCCGGCGGTTCTCGATCCGCCACACCACACCGCCGGCGGCGCGGATCGTGTTGGCGAACTTCTCGGCCACCGGACTACTCGCCGCGGTCGGCGAGACGGTTCATCATCAGTTCCTGGTAGTCGTTGCGGGCGCCACCGGACTTCACCCACGAGCCGTCGGCCTGCAGGTCCCACGCGGCGGTGTCGGTGTCGAAGGCGGCGTCCAGGCAGACCTCGAGATGGCTGCGCGCCTGGCGGTCCAGGACCTGACACAACACCTCGACCCGGCGGTCGAGATTGCGGTGCATCAGATCAGCCGAACCGATCCAGAACTCCGGGTCCCCGTCGCCGCCGAAGTAGTAGACGCGGGAGTGCTCCAGGAATCGGCCCAGGATCGAGCGGGTGCGGATGTTCTCCGACAGCCCAGGCACACCTGCCCGGATGGTGCAGAACGTACGCACCAGCAGTTCGACCCGGACGCCGGCCTTCGACGCTCGGTACAGCGAGTCGATGGTCTGTTCGTCGACCAGGTGGTTCGTCTTGAACCTGATCAGTCCTTGGCGTCCGGACTCCGCGTACTCGATCTCGCGCTCGATCCGCTCGATCAGACCCGAGCGGATTCCGCGCGGCGCGACGAGCAGCGAGCGGTACTCGGTCTGGCGCGAGTACCCGGTGAGGACGTTGAACAGGTCGGTGAGGTCGGCGCAGACGCTCGGGTCAGCGGTGAACAACCCGATGTCCTCATACATTCGCGCGGTCTTCGGGTTGTAGTTTCCGGTGCCGATATGGGCGTAGCGACGAATCTGTTGGCCCTCCTGGCGGACAACCAGGGAGGTCTTGCAGTGGGTCTTGAGACCGACGAAGCCGTAGACCACGTGGCAGCCGGCGCGCTCCAGCGCACGGGCCCACTTGATGTTGGCCTGCTCGTCGAAGCGGGCCTTGATCTCGACGAGGGCCACCACCTGTTTGCCGGCCTCGGCGGCATCGATGAGGGCGTCGATGATCGGGGAGTCGCCGGAGGTGCGGTAGAGCGTCTGCTTGATCGCGAGCACGTTCGGATCGGCTGCGGCCTGCTCGATGAAACGCTGCGTACTCGTCGCGAAGGACTCATAGGGGTGATGGACGAGCACGTCGCCGTCGCGCAGGGTGGCGAACACTGATTTCGGCGTCTCGCCCTCAGCGAAGCGGGGGTTGGTCAGCGGAACGAAGGGACGCTCCTTGAGCGCGGGTCGGTCGATGTCATACACCTGGTGCAGCGAACTCAGATCGAGCAGTCCAGGAACGTGGATGATGTTGTCGCGGTCGATCTCGATCTCGCTGGCCAACAGATCGACGACCGCGTCATCGATGTCGTCAGTGACCTCGAGCCGGACGGCCGGGCCGAACCGGCGGCGGACGAGCTCGCGTTCGAGGGCCTGCAGCAGGTCCTCGTCGCGGTCCTCCTCCATCTCGAAGTCGGCGTTACGGGTGACCCTGAAGACGTGATGCTCCACGACCTCCATACCCGGGAAGAGCATCGACAGGTGGGCCGCGATCAGGTCCTCGAGCGGCAGGTACTCGGCTTCCTCTGCGCTCTGGGACACCACGACGAAGCGCGGCACGTTGTTGGGCACCTTGACCCGGGCGAAGCGCTGCACGTCGTCGTCGGGGTCGCGTACGAGCACCGCGAGGTTCAGCGAGAGCCCGGAGATGTAGGGGAAGGGGTGCGACGGATCGACGGCCAGCGGGGTCAGGACCGGGAAGACCTTGGATTTGAAGTAGTCCGCGAGCCGCGCGCGCTCCTCGTCGTCGAGGGCGTCCCACCGTCGGATATGGATGCCCTCGGTCTCGAGTTCGGGCGTGACGACGTCGCGGAAGCAACGGGCGTGCCGCTCGACGAGGTCGCGAGAGCGCTCGTTGAGCGAGGCCAGGACGAGACGAGGGGACAAGCCATCGGCGGACTGCACCTGGAGACCCATGTCCGCGCGACGCTTCAGCCCGGCCACGCGGACCATGTAGAACTCGTCGAGGTTGCTGGCGAAGATGGCGAGGAACTTCAACCGCTCCAGCAGGGGCTGCGCGGGGTCCTCGGCGAGGGCGAGCACACGCGAGTTGAACGCCAACCACGACAGTTCGCGGTTGCTGAACCGGTCGTCAGGCAGGTCGTCGGCTGGTTGGGCGACGGAGTCGAGGTCGCCGTCGGGGACTGCGTCGGCGGGGTCGATCGGCAGGGTGGTCGACATGTCTGTGCTCATCTGAGCCTCCCGACGGTGTGTGCGGGACGGGTACGCGGCGAGGTCATGGCTCCATCATGCCGACACAAGGTGTACGGACGGTGACACCCAGACCGAGCAAAATGTTTGCCGTGGCCGGCCCGACGCCGAGTTCGGCGGCCGCCGCCCGGAGATCCTCGGCCGTGTCCACGTCCCGGCGGAGCCCGGGGCCGGCGGGCAGCGAGGTCGCCGATCGGCCGTGCCGAGCTGCCGATCCCGTTCCGAAGGCCGGCTGGAGTTCGTGGCCCGGAACCGCAGTCAGCAACGTGGTTCCGGTGCCGTCAGCGTCCGCGACGAATGCGGTGGGTAACTCGGACGCGAGGGCGAGCGCGGCGGCCAGTTCCTCGCGCCGCAGGGCAGGTAGATCGCCCACCAGCGCCGCGACACCGTCTGCGGGCCATCGTTGTGCGGCGTGGGTAGCGGCTTCGCGTAGGGCGGCGTTGAGGCCCGGCGAGGACTGGACGAGGACGGGCGTGTCGCTGCGGGTCTCGACGGATTCACTATCGCTCACCAGCAGGACACGAGCGACCCCGTCACCAATGGCGGCAGCGACGGTGTCCTGGCGAATGGCCTCGACGAGCGCTCGGTGTGCCTGCGCGTCCGCGGTCATTGCGGCCAGGCGCGACTTTGCGGCAGGCAGGGCCTTCACCGGGATGACCACCGTCCAGCGCATGGTTACAGAGCATACGAACGGTGGGTTGCCGCGGGCCACGGTCCCGTACGGCAGACTGCATCCGAACCACGAGAGGACTGGAGGGACGCGGGTGGCACGGCTCCACAAGCTGCGCAGGCCGGGCCACGGCGAGAAGATGGGCCCGGGTTGGCGTTTCGTCTGGCTCGTTCTGTACTACCCGGTTTCGGGGTTGGTGAAGGTGCGGTACCGGCACATCGAGCGCGTCCCGCAGAACGGTCCGGCGATCATCGTGGTCAACCACGTCTCGCACATCGACCCGTTGCTCGTGTGCAAGTTCGTCCTCGACGCCGCCCGGACGCCCGCCTTCCTGGCCAAGGAGTCCCTGTTCGACATGCCCGCCGTGGGATGGGGCATGCGGATCATGGGCCACATCCCGGTCAAGCGCGGAACCGCGGATGCTCGCCAATCACTGTCCGCAGCCGTCCAGGCGCTGCAGGACGGACGGATCATCGTGCTGCACCCGGAGGGCACAGTGACCCGAGACCCGTTGGGATGGCCGATGAACGGCAGGACCGGCGCCGCCCGGCTGGCCACTCTCGCACCGGACGTGCCGGTCATTCCGATTGCGCAGTGGGGCGTCCAGGAGCAGATCGACCTGTACAAGCGACGGATCAGACTCGTCCCGCGGCCCCATCACGTGCTGTCCGTCGGGGTGCCCATCGACCTGAGTGACTTCGCCGGGGTCGAGGTGACTACGGACGTGTTGCATCAGGTCACGGACGTCATCATGCGGCGGCTGCGCGCCGACGTCGCCGACCTGCGGGGCGTCCGCGCACCGACCGACGATCTGTACCACTGGGTCCGCCCGGCGGATCTGCGCGAGCAGCGCGGCCGCAGGTCGGGGGATGCAGCATGAGCGACGGGTACTTGACATGACGCGCGCTGCGGTCCTGGGCGCGGGCAACTGGGGGACGGCTTTCGCGAAGGTCCTGGTAGACGCCGGCAACGACGTCACCCTGTGGGCCCGTCGCGAGGACCTCGCCGAGCGGATCAATCGCGATCATCGCAACGAGGACTACCTGGCTGGTGTCGACCTCCCCCTCGGCTTGCGCGCGACCCACCACGCCGAGGAGGCGTTGAGCGACGCCGATCTCGTCGCCATCGCGATCCCGTCCCAGACTCTCCGCGCAAACCTGGAGACCTGGGCGCCCGCGCTGCCCGCCGACGCCGTCCTGCTCAGCCTGATGAAGGGTGTCGAACTCGGTAGCACCAAACGGATGAGCGA
>JBDTFN010000075.1:0-11394 GCA_039937915.1 Jatrophihabitans sp.
CGACGCCGCGAACGAGATCTGGTTTGTCGCCTCGGGCGAGGGGAAGGCCGACGCCGTGGCGAAGGCGTTGAGCGGCGCCGACCGCACCGAGGTCCCGTCGGCCGGCCCGCGGGGACGACGCAAGACCTTGTGGCTGCTCGATCGCGACGCCGCGTCACTCCTGGCTGCCCCCTAGTCCGGGCGGCAGGATCACGCGACCGATAGGTTGCGCGACGTCGGTTATCCCGTCTACTTCACCATCAACCACGAACCGGCGGCGGTGGCCGCATCGTGTCGGTCACCGGCGAGTCCGACGGGGGAACCGCCGCCGGCCGGGTGGCCGTGGTGGCGCCGGCCACCGGGCACGGCATCACCTGGACGCTGGTGCTCGGCGGTTCGAACTGACGACGGTCAATCGGTTGCCGCGGGAGCCGGTCGGAGTCGGCGATCGCCGAGCAGGAAGAGCCCGGCCACCGCTCCCAGCACGAGCGTCATGACGGCAGAATTGAGCCCGACGCGGACGTACCCGTGCGTCGGAACGTCGAGGAACGGATAGGGATACCAACTCCAGATTGCTCCGCGGATGACGGTGTAGGCCAACCACAGCACCGGAAACAGCAGTGAGCGCAACACCGTGACGCGTTCGATCCGGGGTCGCGGACCGAACGCCAGCCAGCCGAGGATCATCATCACCGGCACGACGTAGTGCACGATCGTGTTGACGAAGGTCTCGGCCGCGCCGTTCGGTTCGTGGATCTTGGCCAGCACGGTGGAGTACACGATCCCGGTCACCGTGATACCGAACAGCGACGCGAGTCGAAGGGCGCGCCACGCCGGCCCGTCCCGATCGGGCCGCAGTGCCAATTGCGCAGAGACCAACCCGCTGAGCAGATTGCTCTGAATGGTGAAGAAGCTCACGACGCGGATGATCCGCCCGGGCGTCGAACTTCCGCGCAACACGCCGGCCGTGGTCTCGTGCGGACTGTCGCCGACCCGCACCGCAATGACGATCTGTACGGCAATGGCGACCACCACGAGCACGGCGATGACCCCATGCCAAGCCCGGGCGGTCATTTCTTGGCCCTCGGTGGCGCTGCTCAGCTCTCGCCGCGGCGGGCGCGCAGGCGGGCCAGCGCCTCGTCCAGGATGGCGGCGCCGTCCTCGTCGCTTCGACGTTCCTTCACGTACGCGAGGTGGGTCTTGTACGGCTCATTGCGGGGAGCGTTCGGAGGTGCGTCGGACTGCCGGCCGGCCGGGTACCCGCAGCGCGGGCAGTCCCAGGTGTCAGGCAGGGCGGCCTCCATCGAGAACGCAGGACGCACCTCGTGGCCGTTCGCGCAGAAGAACGACACCAACTGGCGCGGCGCGGACTCCCCGCGCTCGTTCTCCCCCATCGGTCCGGCGCCTACTCGGCTACCCCGGATGGCACTGCCACCAGCCACGTGCGTGTCCCTTCTCGTTCGGTTCGTGCGCCCGCGCGTCACGATAGACGCGGACCGTTGCTGCGCCGCGGTTGCGACGCGAGCGGTCAGGCTTGGTTCTTGTACAGCAGCAGGAGCCCGACGATCGAGATGGACCACACCGTCCCGGCCACGATGGTCAGACGGTCCAGGTTCCGTTCCACCACCGACGAGCCGGACAGGCTGGAGTTGAACGACCCACCGAGCATCGAGGACAGTCCGCCGCCCTTGCCACGGTGCATCAGGACCAGGACGATGAGCAACAGGCTCGTCAGCATCAGCACGACGGACAACGTCAGGATCATGTGCTCGAGACCTCGGATTGCATCAGACGCACGCCCCGGCCGGGCATCGCGTAGTCGGTACTCGAGAGATTACCCGCCGTGGCCCATCCGTGGCTGCACCGGCTCACGATGTGGCGTCGGTGGACGCTGGTTCGCCCGCGGCGATGCAGATCTTGGAGAACTCCTCGGCGTCCAGACTGGCCCCGCCGACGAGCGCACCGTCGACGTCAGGACGGCCGACGATCTCGGCCGCGTTGCCCGACTTGACCGACCCGCCGTAGAGCACCCGGACCCCGGCAGCGAGGTCGGGCGAGTACAGCTCACCCAGTCGGACGCGCAGCGCGGCGCACACCTCCTGGGCGTCCTGCGGCGTGGCGACCTCACCGGTCCCGATGGCCCAGATCGGCTCGTAGGCGATGACCAGCGACTCGGCCTGCTCAGCGGTGACACCGTCCAGTGCTGCGCTCAGCTGGGCGGTGGTGTGCTCGACCTGGCCGCCGTCCTTGCGAACGTCGAGGGTCTCGCCCACGCACAGGATGGGGGTGACGCCATGGCGGTAGGCCGCCAGCACCTTGCTGTTGACGACGGCGTCGGTCTCGGCGTGATACTCCCTGCGCTCGGAGTGGCCGACGACGACGTAGGAGCATCCGAGCTTCGCCAGCATTCCAGCGCTGATGTCACCGGTGTAGGCGCCGGAGTCGTGTGGTGAGACATCCTGCGCGCCGAACCCGATCGGCACCTGGTCCCCGTCGATGACCGTCTGCACGCTGCGCAGACCGATGAACGGCGGCAGGACGACGACCTCGACCCGGTGGGTCTGCTCCTCGTTGAGGCTGAAGATCAGCTTCTGTACGAGCGCGATCGACTCCAGGTGCGTGTAGTTCATCTTCCAGTTGCCGGCGATCAACGGTCGACGACCCTCGATCGGCGACAGCGGAGCCCGGCTCTTGCTCTTGCGCGCCATCTAATTCTCCTCGAGGACGACGACACCGGGTAGGTCCTTACCCTCGAGAAACTCGAGGGACGCCCCGCCACCGGTGGAGATGTGGCCGAACGATGACTCGTCCAGCCCGAGCGCGCGTACGGCGGCGGCCGAGTCGCCACCGCCGACGACTGACAGCCCCTGCGTTGCGGCGACCGCCTGAGCCACCCCCAAAGTGCCCGCCGCGAACGGCGCCAGTTCGAACACGCCCATCGGACCGTTCCAGAACACTGTCCGAGCACCGTCGAGCGCGGCGGCAAACGCAGTGACCGACTCCGGGCCGATGTCCAGACCCAACTGTCCGTCAGGGATGGCGTCGGCACCGACGATCGCAGTCGTTGCGTCGGCGGAGAACTCCGAGGCAACCACTACGTCGCGAGGCAGGACGATCTTGTCGCCGGCCTCGGCGAGGAGCCGCCGGCAATTGTCGACCTGATCCTGTTCGAGCAAGGATGCACCCACCGGGTGGCCCTGTGCGGCGAGGAAGGTGAAGCACATTCCGCCGCCCACGAGCAGTGTGTCGATCTTGGGCAGCAGCGACTCGATGACCGCCAACTTGTCACTGACCTTTGAGCCGCCCAGCACAACCGCGTACGGACGTTGCGGATTGTCGGTGAGCCGGCGCAGGACCGAGAGCTCATCGCGCACCAGATCACCGCAGTAGTGCCGAAGTATTGTCGCGACGTCGTACACCGAGGCGTGCTTACGGTGCACCGCGCCAAACGCGTCTTCAACGAACGCGCCATCCTCCTCACCGGCGAGGACAGCAAGTTCACGAGCGAACGCGCTGCGTTCGGCGTCGTCCTTGCTCGTCTCACCAGCGTTGAACCGGACATTCTCAAGCAGCAGGATCTGCCCGTCCTCGAGCCCGTCGGCCAGCAACCGCGCACTCTCGCCGACAGTATCGGTGGCGAACTCGACGGAGCGGCCGAGAAGCTGCGCGAGTCGATCTGCGACCGGAGCCAGCGAGTACTGCGGGTCCGGTGCGCCTTTCGGCCGGCCGAGGTGCGCGGCGACGATGACCCGCGCACCGTGGTCGAGCAACTTCGTCAGCGTCGTCAACGACGCACGGATGCGTCCGTCGTCCCCGACGGCGCGGCCCCCGTCCGCGGAGACCGTGAGCGGAACGTTGAGGTCGGATCGGACCAGTACTCGGCGTCCGGCGACCCCTACCGCGATGAGATCGTCAAGAGTGCGCATCGGCTACAGGGAGGCGCCGACGAGCATCGACAGGTCGACGAGGCGGTTGGAGTAGCCCCACTCGTTGTCGTACCAGCCGACGACCTTGACCTGGTTACCGAGGACCTTCGTCAGACCCGAGTCGAAGATGCACGACGACGGATCCGTCACGATGTCGGTGCTCACGATGGGGGCCTCGGTGTAGCTGAGATAACCCTTCATCGGCCCCTCGGCCGCGGCGCGGTAGGCCGCGTTGATCTCCTGCACGCTGGCCTCTGCTGCGAGAGTGACGGTGAGGTCGGTGGCCGAGCCGGTCGGGATCGGGACGCGCAGGGCGAAGCCGTCGAGCTTGCCCTTCAGCTCGGGCAGCACCAGACCGATGGCCTTCGCCGCGCCGGTCGAGGTCGGCACGATGTTGAGCGCGGCCGCGCGGGCTCGCCGCAAGTCCTTGTGGGGACCGTCCTGCAGGTTCTGGTCCTGCGTGTAGGCGTGGATGGTGGTCATCAGGCCACGCTCGATGCCCCACCCGTCGTGCAACACCTTGGCCAGCGGGCCGAGGCAGTTCGTGGTGCAGGACGCGTTGGAGATGACGGTGTGCTTCGCCGGGTCGTAGTCCTCATGGTTGACGCCCATGACGACCGTGACGTCCTCGTTGCTGGCCGGCGCCGAGATGATGACCTTCTTCGCGCCGCCGTCCACGTGGACCCGAGCCTTGATCGCGTCGGTGAAGATACCGGTGGACTCGATGACGATGTCGGCACCGATGTCCCCCCACGGCAGGTGGGCCGGGTCGCGGTGCGCGAAGGCCTTGAACGACTTGCCGTCGACGGCGATCTCGTCCTCGGTGAAGGTGACCTCGCCGGGCAGCCGACCCAGGATCGAGTCGTATTTGAGCAGGTGCGCCAGGCTGGCGTTGTCGGTCAGGTCGTTCACGCCGACGATCTCGATGTCCGCGCCGGCGGCAGCTACCGAGCGGAAGAAGTTGCGGCCGATGCGGCCGAAGCCATTGATACCCACACGTACGGTCACTGCGATTGCTCCCTACTGCGCCGGATTCGAACCTGGTGGCTGGACCCTATCGGGTGCACCCATGTGCGCTCACACATCAAGTCCGGACCAGCGTCGGGGGCTCAGTTCGGGCGCGGGCGGTCACCTGGACGGGGGTCGGCACCCGGCGTCGGCTGCGAACCGTCCGCTGCCGGCGTGTCCGAGGCCCCGGCCTCGGATTTGTATCCCTCGCTGAAGCCGCGGGCGGTGTCCTTCGCGCGGTCCTTCAACTGCCCGAACAGGCTGCCGGCCCGGACCGCGGCCTTCTCGACCTTCGGCGCCGCCTTGGCCTGCGCGCGGGCCACTGCTGGTCCCGCCGCGGCCGTCACCTTCGCGACGGCTTCACGGGGGGTGGGTCGACCTCCGCCGCTTGGTGGACGTGGCTTGCTCGGCATCGTGGCTCCGATCCGTCGGGAACGCTCAGCCTAGCCGGATCAGGGCGCGAGCATCTCCGGCGTCACGACCGACTCGGTGTCCGGGATCCGAAGGTCGTGCGCTCGCTTGTCGGCCATCGCCAGCAGCCGGCGGATCCGTCCGGCGACCGCGTCTTTCGTCATGACCGGGTCCGATAGCGCGCCGAGTTCCTCCAGGGAGGCCTGCTTGTGCTCCAGCCGGAGCCGACCGGCCTGCAGCAGGTGGTCAGGTGCGTCCTCGCCGAGAACTTCCAGGGCCCGTTGGACGCGCGCACCGGCGGCGACGGCGGCGCGCGCCGAGCGGCGCAGGTTTGCGTCGTCGAAGTTGGCCAGCCGGTTCGCGGTGGCGCGGACCTCGCGCCGCATACGCCGTTCCTCCCACGCCATCACCGATTCGTGGGCACCGATCCTCGTGAGTAGGACGGCGATCGCGTCGCCGTCGCGCACCAGGACGCGATCAGCGCCGCGGACCTCTCGAGCCTTGGCCGACACCCCGAGCCGCCGCCCCACGCCGACGAGGGCGAGGGCAGCCTCGGCCGACGGGCAGGAAATCTCCAGCGAGCACGCCCGACCGGGTTCGGTGAGCGAGCCGTGGGCGAGGAAGGCGCCACGCCAGGCCGCCTCGGCGTCGGCCACGCCGCCCGCGACCACGTGGTGCGGCAGCCCCTTGATCGGACGACCGCGCAGGTCGACCAGGCCGGCCTGACGAGCCAGCCGCTCGCCATCCTTCGTCACCCGGACGAGATAGCGGCTCGTCTTGCGCAGCCCCCCTGCCGCCACGATCTGGACCTCGGAGCCGTGACCGAAGATCTCAGCGATCTCGCGACGCAGACGCCGCGCGACCGACCCGGTGTCGAGTTCGGCCTCGATGACGATGTGCCCACCGATCAGGTGCAGCGCACCGGCGAAACGCAGCATCGTCGCGAGCTCGCTCTTGCGTGCAGACATGCGGGTGACAGGAACCCGGCTGAGCTCGTCCTTGACCGCCGCGGTCATCGCCATGCGCTTGCTCCTCCCCCAGGGCTCTCGCCGAGAACTTCGCAGATGGCTTGGCTCAGCCGTAGCGGATCGTGTCGCTCCGCGCTGTCGTCCGCCGCGAGTCTAGAGACTACGAGACGCGCGCCGATATCGCGTACGTAGCGCGTCAGTTCCGCCAGATCCAATACCGAGTCGGTGTCGGCGAGCACAGCGTCGATGGGCAGACCGCCGATCGGTTCGGCGTGCTCCTGCAGCAGCGCGAGCAGCTCGTGCGGTTCGTAGTCGTCGGTCTCCCCGAGTTGTGGAACCAGGTTGAGCACCACTACCAGACGCGCGCTGGTACTGGCCAGGGTCTTGCCGAGCTCTCGCAGCAGCAGGTGCGGAATGACGCTGGTGAACCACGAGCCGGGGCCGAGAACGACCACGTCGGCCTCGCGGACGGCGTCCACGGCGTCGGCACACGCGGGCGCGCCGAGTGGGAGCAGCGAGATCGAGCGCACCCGACCCGGGGTGGCCGCGATCGACACCTGACCCCGGATGGTGCGGATACGGGTCGGGTCATCCGGGTCGAAACGATCGGCCCGGGCCACGAGGTCAAGCGGAACGGGGCTCATCGGCAGCACGCGACCGACGGCGCCCACCAACGTCGCCAGGCGTTGCAACGCAGCCACCGGGTCCGGGTCGCGCTCGAGCAACCCGGTCAGCATGAGGTTGCCGACCGGATGGCCGGACAGCACCCCGTGTCCGCCGATGCGGTGCTGTAGCAGTTCGGCCCACGCGACATGTTCGGGAGCATCACCGGCCAGCGCAACAAGCGCCATCCGCAGATCACCCGGTGGCAGCACCTTCAGCTCGCGGCGGATCCGTCCCGACGACCCACCGTCATCGGCGACGGTCACGATCGCGGTGAGGTCGTCGGTCAGCAGCCGCAGTGCCGACAGCGCCGCGTGCAGACCGTGGCCACCGCCGAGGGCTACCGCCTTGAGCTGCTTTCGCTGCGTCCTAGCCGCTGGCTCATTCACGGCCCAGGTCCCGATGAACGACAGTGGCTTGGATACCCATCGCGGTGAGCCGCTGCGCGAGCTGCTCACTCATGGCGACTGAGCGGTGCTTCCCGCCGGTGCACCCCACCGCGAGCGTGAGGTACCGCTTGCTCTCGCGGCGATACCCAGCACCGACGATCTGCAGGATCTCGGCGTAGCGGTCGAGGAACTCCGTCGCACCCTCTTGGCTCAGCACATAGTCACGGACCTCGTCGTCCTGGCCGGTCATCTGCCGCAGCTCCGGAATCCAGTACGGGTTGGGCAGGAAACGCACGTCGACCACGAGATCGGCGTCCACCGGCAGGCCGTATTTGTAGCCGAAGGACAGCACCGTGGCCCGCAGCTCGGTCGCGTCCGATGAGCCCGGTCCGGTGAACGCCGACTCGATGGCCCGGCGAAGTTCGTGCACCGAGCGGTTGCTGGTGTCGATGACGAGGTCGGCGTCGTCGCGCAGCCCCGACAGCAACTCCTGCTCGGCCTCGATTCCGTCGACGAGCCGGCCGTCGCCCTGCAGTGGATGGGCCCGACGAACATTTTCAAAGCGTCGGACCAGCACGTCGGAACTGGCTTCCAGGAACAGCACCCGGGGCCGGATGTCGAGGCTGGCGAGATCACGGATGACGCTTCGCAGGTCCTTGGAGAAGGCCCGCCCGCGAACGTCCATCACTACTGCGAGACGGGTGACCGCGCCTTGGCTGCGGCTCCCGAGCTCGACCAGCGTCCCGATCAACTCCGGGGGCAGGTTGTCGACCACGAAGAAGCCGAGATCCTCGAAGCATTTGGCGGCCGCACTGCGGCCGGCGCCAGACATCCCGGTGATGATGACGGTCTCCAAAGCACCCGTCGGCGGCGGGTCGGCGGTGCCCTCACTCATGAGATGACCTCTCCTGTCGTGACGTTGACGGCCGGCGCTGCCTCGGTGTCCGCGGCCAGGGCCGTGACGATGGCCAGTGCGGTCTGCGGGCCGATCCCGGATACCTCGAGCAGCTCATCGGCCGATGCGGCTCGCAGCTTCTTCAGGGAACCGAAGCGACGCATCAGAGCCTTGCGTCGAGTCTCGCCCAGACCGGGGATGTCGTCGAGCGCAGAGGAGACCATCGCCTTGGAACGTTTCTGCCGGTGGTAAGTGATCGCGAATCGATGGGCCTCGTCGCGCACGCGCTGAAGCAGGTACAGCCCCTCCGAGGTGCGGGGAAGAATGGCCGGGTACGACTGGTTGGGCTGCCAGACCTCCTCCATGCGTTTCGCCAGCCCGACGAGAGCGACGTCGTCGATGCCGAGGTCGGCGAGCACCTGCTGCGCGGCAGCCACCTGGGGCGCGCCACCGTCGACGACAAGCAGGTTCGGTGGGTAGGCGAACTTGCGTGGCCGACCCGTCGTCGGGTCCAGGGCCGGTCGGGGTTCGCTGTCCGCGGCCGGATCCGGGTCGGCATCAGCGCCCGCGTCCACCTGCTCGTCGAGGTAACGGGCGAACCGTCGACGCACGACCTCGCCGATCCAGTCGGTGTCGCCGGTGCCCTCACGCATCGCGAAACGGCGATATTCGCTCTTGCGGGCCAACCCGTCCTCGAAGACCACCATGCTCGCCACGACATTGCTGCCCTGTACGTGGCTGATGTCGAAGCATTCGATGCGCAGGGGCGCGCTCGGGAGCTCCAGAGCCTGCTGCAGCTCGTCCAGAGCACGGGACCGCGCGGTGAGGTCGGAGGCTCGTTTGAGCTTGTGCTGGTTCAACGACTGCTGGGCGTTGCGACGCACCGTCTCGGCGAGGACGCGCTTGTCCCCGCGCTGCGGCACCCGCACCGACACCCGCCGTCCGCGTCGTTCGGTCAGCCATTCCTCGAGCACCGCGGCGTCCTCGGGCAGTTCGGGGACGAGAACCTCCCGCGGAATGTCTTCGCCGTCGTCGGTGAACAGCCCGTAGAACTGGGTGACGAACTGCTCGACGAGGTCCCCGGTGGACATCTCCTCGAGTCGGTCGACGACCCAGCCGCGCTGACCACGCACCCGGCCACCGCGGACGTGGAACACCTGAACTGCGGCCTCGAGGTCGTCCTCGGCGAAGGCGACGACGTCGGCGTCGGTGCCGTCGCCGAAGACGACGGCCTGCTTCTCCATAGCGCGGTTGAGCGCACCGAGGTCGTCCCGTAGGCGGGCCGCCCGCTCGAACTCCAGCTCGGAACTGGCCTGCGCCATCTGTCGTTCCAACCGCTTGACCATGGCGTCCGTACGCCCGGCCATGAAGTCGCAGAAGTCATCGACGATGTCGCGGTGCTCCTGCGCCGACACCCGGCCGACGCACGGCGCACTGCACTTACCGATATAGCCGAGCAGGCAGGGCCGACCCACCTGCTCGGCCCGCTTGAAGACGCCAGCCGAGCAGGTACGGGCCGGGAAGACCCGAAGCAGCAGGTCGAGCGTCTCCCGGATCGCCCAGGCGTGCGAGTACGGGCCGAAGTACTTCACGCCCTTGCGCTTGGGTCCGCGCATCACCTGTAGGCGGGGGAACTCCTCGTACAGGGTCACGGCCAGCGACGGGTAGGACTTGTCGTCGCGGTAGCGGACGTTGAAGCGTGGGTCGAACTCCTTTATCCAGGTGTACTCCAGTTGCAGCGCCTCGACCTCGGTGTGCACCACCGTCCACTCGACGGCGGCCGCCGTGGTGACCATCTGTCGGGTGCGTTGGTGCAGTCCGCTGACGTCGGCGAAGTAGGAGTTGAGCCGCTGGCGCAGGTTCTTGGCCTTGCCGACGTAGATGACCCGACCATGCTCGTCGCGGAACTTGTACACCCCCGGCTGCACCGGGATCGAGCCCGGAGCGGGTCGATAGGTGGACGGGTCAGGCATGTGTCCGAGGTTAGTGGCCGCCTCCGACGGCACTGGCGCCGCAGCGCGCGCTGTCAGTGCCGAAGCTTGAAGTCCGGCGATTGGACGGTGCCGAGCACGATCAACATCTCAGCCTCACCGCTCAGTGTCGCGCTGGCGCCGTCGACGGACGCCTGCATGATGCGAGTGCCGGCGACGGTGTTGTTGAAGATCACCAGGCTGGCCGTGAATCGGCCCTTGGCGTCGGTCTTGGCCGACGTCTGCTCGGCCCCGTTCTCGAGCACCACGGTGACGTTGCGCTTCGGCGCGAACCCGGACCCGGTGATCGTCGTGACGCGGCCTCCCGGGCTGACACCGGGGTTGGCCGATACCACCGGCGTGGGCACGTTCGCCCGGAGTCCGATCAGTTGGACGCCGCCCGGTGCGTTGTCGACGAAGCGCAACACTGCGTCGCGGGGACCGGCCGCGCGGCCGGACCAGGTGACGGCCACGACACAACTCGTTCCCTTGGCGATGACCGCACCGCAGTCGGAGGTGTCCACGACGTAGTCGCCCCGGGCACCCGGGACGCTCGAGTCGATGACGTCCACGCTCGTGAGCGTCAGCGGCTGACCCCCGGCGTTGGTGACCGTGACGTTCTTCGTCCGGCCGGGGTTGCGCAGCGGGATGTCCGAGCCGAAGTTCACCGGGTTGGGCGTCCCGCCGAACTGTGCCGGGCCCGCCACTGTGCGCGTACCGATACCGGTGACCGTGACGGTGACGCCGGGGTTCTCCTGCCCCCTGACGCTGACCGTGCCTGCTCGCGGCCCGGGCGTGGCCGGCGTGAACGTGATCATGATCGTGCACGTCTGGTCGAAGTGCAGTGCGTGATCCGGCTGCGCGGCGCACGATCCGTCGCCGACGCTGAAGTCACCGGGGTTCGCCCCACCGACCGCAGATCCGTCCAGGACGAAGGGGCCGAAACCAACCACGGTCAGCGTCGCCGGTTGGCCCACCGCCAGCCCGACCTTGACGCTGCCGAAGTCGACGGGGGTCAGCGCGGCACGGGGACGGAACGTGCGCACGAAGGCGTCCTGCGCCGATACGTGGTCTCCAGACGCGTCGGTGATGTTGGTGTCGTTCGCGACGAAATCGTTGGCGTAGGAGTCGAAGCCGACGTGCAGGCCGGTGCGGTCCATCGACGGCTGGATCGAGTCGTCATTG
>JBDTFN010000076.1:0-5137 GCA_039937915.1 Jatrophihabitans sp.
CTATTCATACGAATGTCTCTAGGGTAAATTTTCCGGAATGCCGATCCGTTCCTCGCGTGACATCTGATGACCCGGATCACCGAGTCGCCGTACTCGGACCTGCCGGCCGGCCCTTCACCTATCGCTGCGCACCCCAATCCGGCGCACGATGCGGCCAAGGGTTCGATGTTCAGCCAAGTACTGCGCACCACCGATCCCAAGCTGATCGGTCGGATGTACCTGGTCACCTCGTTGGCGTTCTTCGCCATCGGCGGGGTGATGGCGCTGTTGATGCGCATCGAGTTGGCGCGTCCGGGACGGCAGTTCCTGTCCCAGGAGCAGTACAACCAGTTGTTCACCATGCACGGCACGATCATGTTGCTGTTCTTCGCGACCCCGATCCTGTTCGCCTTCGCCAACCTGGTGCTGCCGCTGCAGATCGGTTCACCGGACGTTGCGTTCCCGCGGCTCAACGCGTTCTCCTACTGGCTCTACCTGTTCGGTGCGATCACCGCGACCTCGGGTTTCTTCACCCCGAACGGGGCGGCCGACTTCGGCTGGTACGCCTACTCACCGCTGACCAACGCGGTGAACTCACCCGGCGCCGGCGCTGACCTGTGGATCCTCGGTCTCGCGATCTCGGGGCTGGGCACGATCCTCGGTGGCGTCAACATGGTCACGACGGTCATCACGCTCCGCGCGCCGGGGATGACGATGTTCCGGATGCCGATCTTCGTCTGGAACATCCTGGTCACGAGCCTGCTGATCCTGCTCGCCTTCCCGATCCTGACCGCCGCCCTGCTCGTGCTGTGGGCCGACCGTCATATGGGGTCACAGGTGTTCGAGTCCAACAACGGTGGCGCCATCTTGTGGCAGCACCTGTTCTGGTTCTTCGGCCACCCCGAGGTCTATATCGTTGCCCTGCCGTTCTTCGGCATCGTCACCGAGATCATCCCGGTGTTCAGCCGTAAGCCGCTATTCGGCTACAAGGGCATCGTGCTGGCCACGCTGTCGATCGCGGCGTTGTCGCTGACGGTATGGGCCCACCACATGTTCACCACCGGCGCGGTCCTGCTGCCGTTCTTCAGCGTGATGACCTTCTTGATTGCGGTGCCGACCGGTATCAAGTTCTTCAACTGGATCGGGACGATGTGGCGCGGTGCGGTCACCTTCGAGACGCCGATGCTGTTCTCCGTGGGCTTCCTGGTGACCTTCCTGTTCGGCGGACTGACCGGTGTTCTGCTGGCCTCCCCGCCGATCGATTTCCATGTCGCGGACTCGTACTTCGTCGTCGCGCACTTCCACTACGTGCTGTTCGGGACCATCGTGTTCGCCGTGTACGCCGGGATCTACTTCTGGTTCCCGAAGTTCACCGGCCGCTACCTCGACGAACGGCTGGGAAAGTTCCACTTCTGGATGACCTTCGTCGGCTTCCACATGACCTTCTTGGTCCAGCACTGGCTTGGTGCCGAGGGCATGCCGCGCCGTTACGTCGACTACCTGCCGACCGACGGCTTCACCGGCCTGAACACGTTCTCCACGATCGGGTCCTTCGTCCTCGGTGCTTCGTTGCTGCCCTTCGTCTACAACATGTACAAGTCGTACAAGTTCGGCGAGATCTGCACTGCGGACGACGCATGGGGCTACGGGAACTCCCTGGAATGGGCGACGTCCAGCCCGCCGCCGCGGCACAACTTCACCTCGATCCCGCGGATCCGCTCCGAACGCCCGGCGTTCGAGGCGCACTACCCGCACCTGCTCGATCGGCTCGAGGCCGAGGCGCACTCCGGCGGTACGAACCACCGGAACCCTCAGCCGACACTGTCCGGTGGGGTCGCCGGAAAGCGACAGGGCCAAAAGGATCCGACGCCAGGCGGCTAGCGCCACTCGGCACGCCGCCGTCATACATCATGCAGCCCACCTCCGTGCTGGCCACGCTCTCCGGACGCGACCGTCCGGGGGTCACTGCGGCCTTCTTTGCCTCGCTGGCCGCGCACGATGTCGACATCCGTGACGTCGAGCAGGTGGTCATTCGCGATCGCCTGATTCTTGCGGTGCTGTTCGACCTGCACGGCGATCCGGGGCCGTTACGCAGGTCGGTCGCCAGCGCGGCCGCAGCGTTGGGCATGGAGTGTGAAGTCGCACTTGCCGACCGCGCGCCGTCGCGGCGTCACGATCGTTGCGAGCTCAGTCACGTGATCCTCATCGGTCGTCCGCTGCGGGCCGGTGCCCTCAGTCATGTCACGCAGTGCATTGCCGATCTTGGCGCCAACATCGAGTCGGTCACCCAGCTGGCGAGCGAGCCCGCCTCCAGTCTGGAGATGATCGTCCGCACGCCTGACCCCGCAGCGCTGCGGGCGGCGCTCGTGGGCGCGGCTGACTTCACCGGCGTGGACATCGCTGTGGAGCCGGCAGGCCTGCGTCGACGAGCCAAACGGCTGGTCGTGCTCGACGTCGACTCCACTCTGATTCAGGACGAGGCCATCGACGTGCTGGCCGCGCGAGCCGGGGTGGGGGCAGAGGTAGCGGCGCTCACCGAACGGGCGATGAACGGCGAAATCGACTTCGGTGAATCGCTGCGGGCCCGCGTTTCGCTTCTGGCCGGACTGACCATCGCCGACCTGGACGCTGTTCGCGCCTCGCTCACGCTGACCCCGGGAGCGCGGACCTTCGTCCGGACGCTGCGCCGCGTCGGGTACTACGTCGGCGTCGTCAGCGGCGGCTTCACCTTCGTCACCGATCGCTTCGTAGCAGAACTCGGACTCGACTTCGCTGCGGCGAACGAACTCGAGGTGGTCGACGGGGTGCTGACCGGGCGCGTCGTCGGCGAGATCGTGGACCGAGCAGGGAAGGCGAAGGCCCTCGAACGTTTTGCCGATCAGTTCGGCGTTCCCACGTCACAGACTGTGGCGGTCGGGGACGGTGCAAACGACATCGACATGCTCGAGGCAGCCGGTCTGGGCGTGGCGTTCAACGCCAAGGCGGCGCTGCGGAACTCAGCCGACGCTGCGGTGAACCTGCCCTACCTCGACACCGTGCTGTTCGTACTCGGAATCTCCGACGAGGACGTTGCCGAGGCGGCCGAGACCCACGCCTGAGACGATCGGTTCAGTGTGGGTCGCGCTCAGGTGCGACGCGGCCCGATCGCCGACCCGATCAGGATCAACAAGAAAGCGCCGACCGCCAAGTACAACGACGGCGCGTGTCCGGCTTCCTTGATGTAGTCGAACAGGCCTCTCGTTGTGTTCTCGCTGGTGAGCTTTGTCGCGAGGAAGGTCAGCACAATTCCGGCGAGCCCGATGATGATGCCAATAGCCCTCATCGCCCCGCTGGCCGGCGAGGGCAGGTTCGCCACGATCGCGGCCAGCAGTCCGGCGCCGAGCAGCACCCACGCCAGCCAGCCGAAGTACAACGCCGAGATCGTGCTGGCGGCGCCTCCCGGCGCGCGGTCGAGGGCGTCGTGTACATCGCTGAAGTGGGATTGGCCGCCACCTCGAAACCAGTTCGTAGCGGTGAATGCGACGACGCCGGCCACAGCGCCGAGGACGGCAAGAATCGTGCCGACCACCCCGAACGACCGTCCGCCGCTCGCGGCTGGGGTGTAACCGCCCTGCGGCGGGCCGTAGCCGCCCTGTTGTGGCTGGCCGTACGAACCCTGTTGAGGCGGCCCGTACCCCCCCTGCTGCGGTTGAGCCTGAGGTTGGCGGCCAGGCTGCGGTCGGTAACCGCCTTGTTGGTCGCCGCCGCCGGGGTATCCGCCTTGAGTCATGGGCGACAACTTAGCCCGCAAAAGGCTTCGAGCGTAAGGGCATCGGCCCGAACATCGAACGGAATAGATGGGGCATTGGAACGATGGTCAAACTTTGCGTGGACCGATCGCGGCGCCGATACCGACCAGGATGAATCCGATCACGGCTAGGTAGAACCCGATCCGCGCGTCCTTGAGCCAGTCGACATACCCGCGGCCCTCGGTCACCTGAACGGCCAGGAAACTGAGCCCGGCGGCAGCAAACGCGGTGACGACGCCGACGACACGCAGCGCACGCAGTGCGGGGGAGGGGAAGCTCGATGCGACGGCGGCGACCACGGCTACGACGAAAAACGTCCAGGCGAACCAACCGAAGTACGCCGTGGCGAAACCGGTCGGGTTGCCGTCGCTGATGTCGCTGAAGGTCAGGTCGTAGCTGGTGCCGCGGGCACTGACGGAGAACCAGTCCAGCGCGGTGAAGCAGACGATCAGCAGCACGCCGCCGAGCAGCCCGAGGACCATGCCGACGATGCCGAACTCCTCGTTGCCCTCAGTGCCGAACGGATTGTTCTGCGCGCCGTACCGCATTCCCGGCTGTCCCGGAGCGGGCTGCCCGTAACCGGGCTGCCCGTAACCGGGCTGGCCGTATTGCACGGTCGGTTGGTCGTAGCGGGGCTGCTGGCCCTGGGGGTCATTCCACTGGGTCATGGACCCGACCTTATCTGCCGACACAATTTTGGGAGCCCCGACCAGGTCAGGATCTGACGATCGGTTCCCCGACCAGGACCACTCCAGCGGAGCGTAGTTCGGCCAATGCCCGCTCGACGGTTCCCCGGGCAACGCCTGCGGTCAGGTCGAGGCGGACCGTCGTGGCGAAGCCGTTGCCGATAGCGTCGAGTGCGGTCGCGCGGACGCAGTGATCGGTGGCGATCCCGACCACCTCGACGGTGTCGACGTCGTGCTCATGCAGCCAGTCGGCGAGGCTCTGTCCGCCGCAACGGCCTTCGAAGCCGGAGTAGGCCGCTGCGTACTCGCCCTTGTTGAACACCGCCTCGATGCTGGTCGCGTCGAAATCGGGGTGGAGTTCGACCCCCGCGGTACCCACTACGCAGTGACGTGGCCATGAGTCGATGAAGTCGGGTTGGTCGGAGAAGTGCTCACCGGGATCGATGTGGTGGTCGCGCGTTGCGACCGCGTGGTCGAACCCGCCGCCGGCCAACCGCTGACTGATCGCGCGTGCCACCCCCGTGCCACCGGCGACGGCAAGGGACCCGCCCTCACAGAAGTCGTTCTGGACGTCGACGACGATCACCGCATTCGTCATGCCACCGATCGTAGATCGACACATCAGGTCAGCAACGGTCGGTGCAGCGTGTTGTATCTGGGTTCTCGTTTCGGGTCGATCCAGGA
>JBDTFN010000077.1:0-28098 GCA_039937915.1 Jatrophihabitans sp.
CTTCGTCAGGTCCGGTGCGCGACGGCCTGGTGACGCCGCGGAACCTCATCGCCGCGAACCCCGACTCCGATCGCAGCAAGCGGCCGGCCGAGACCGTCATGCCGCTGGCCAAACGCTTGGGTCTCACCGTCGACACCAGCCACGTGAAGAGCAATATCGCGGCGGCGGCCAAAGCTGCGGCGAACAACGCAGGACCGACGCTGGTGAGTTGGGAACACACGCTCCTGCCCGCCCTGGCCGGCCACCTCGGCACGATCACGCCGGCCGTGCCGACGGACTGGCCGGACGACCGCTTCGACCTCGTGTGGGTCTTCCACACTCAGGACACGCGTAATTGGATATTTACGCAGGTTCCCCAATTGCTGCTCGCCGGGGATTCGGCCCGCCTCATCCGGTGACGCCGATCGACGCGAGACGCATGCTGAGTGCGGTCATCATCGGATCGGCTTCGACCCGTGCGAGGTACGTCCATACTTCGCCCATGCATAACGATGCGAGCTGGGTCGAGACCATGCCTGCGACCTACGACCGGTGCCTCGGGCCCGCCCTGTTCGCACCGTGGGCCACGCACCTGGCTGCCGCTGCCGCCCAGCTCTCGCCCGAGCGGGTGCTCGAGATAGCGGCCGGGACCGGCATCCTCACCTCCGCACTCGTCGACGCGCTGCCCATGGCGAACATCGTGGCGACCGACCTGAACCCGGCGATGGTGGCGTACGCAACAGCACGTCTGCCGACAGTCGCCTGCTCGGTGGCCGACGCGCAGGCCCTCGACCTGCCCGACCGCTCGTTCGACGTCATCGTCTGCCAGTTCGGCGTGATGTTCTTCCCTAGGCGCAGGGCTGCGTACGCGCAGGTCGCACGCGTTCTGGCAACGCACGGGACCTTCCTGTTCTCGGTGTGGGACGAGGTGCAGACCTCGACGCTCGCGCACGCCCTCGTCCAGAGCCTAGACGTCGTCCTTCCTGGCGGAACCCCCGACTTCGTTGCCCGGATACCGCACGGTTACGCCGACGTCGGCCAGATCACGACCGATCTCGCCGAGGCCGGGTTGACCGCCCACCGCGTCGAGCGGCATGTCCCGCGAGGTGTCGCGGCCTCCGTACGCGACGTCGCGTACGGCTTTTGTTACGGCACTCCGTTGCGGTTCGAGCTCGAGAAGCGAGGCGAACTCGATTCCCTGGCGGCCGCGGTCGGCGAGGAGATGACCACCCGTCTCGGCGAGGGCCCGGTCGACGGTGAACTGGCCGGATATCTCTTCAGCGCCGGGGTGACCTAGAGCGCACGCCGATCAGCCCGATCGCGGAGACGATCGCCCAGACGCCCTCGAGCAGCAGGAAACCCCACTGTCGCTCCAGCACGGCCTCGACGGCGAGCACGCTCGAACCAACCAGGTTCAGCACCAGGTACACGACGGACTTCTGATCCAGTGTCCCGCGCTGGGCCAACGCGAACCCCGCGAGGATCAACAACGAACCGAGGACCTGAACGAGCTGACTGACGACTTGACCCATGACGGCACCTCCCGGGTTTCACACCAGTGCGGCGAGCGCCTCGTGCGCGAGCGCGACGGTGTATGCGACGCCGACGGCCAGCGCATCCTCGTCGATGTCGAAGGTGCCCTGGTGCAGGTCGAAGGCGTCGCCGCCGGGCCGGCGCACACCGAGCCGGGCGAGCGCGCCCGACACGTCTTCGAGGTACCAGGCGAAGTCCTCGCCGCCCATGCTCTGTTCGATCTCGACGACGGCATCGGCGCCGAGCGCGAGCACGGCGGCGACGCGTTGCCGATCAACGGCCGCCGCATCGTTCACGACGGGCGGGACCCCGCGGGTGTACATCGTCTGCGCCCGTACGCCCAGCGGCGCCACGATCTCGTCGACGAGCGTGCTCACCAGCGGACCCGCCGTGTCCCAGGCGTTGCGGTCGAACACCCGCAGCGTGCCGGTCAGGGTCCCCGTCATCGGGATCGCGTTGGCCGCGCGGCCGGCCTCCACCGAGCCCCAGACCAGCGAGAGCGCGGCGCGCGGATCGACGCGGCGCGACAGCACGCCGGGCAGGTCGGTGATCAGCCGGCCGATCGCGTAGACGACGTCCTGGGTCAGGTGCGGCCGTGCGGTGTGCCCGCCGCTGCCGGCCAGGGAGACCTCGACGCGGTCGCACGCCGCGGTGATCGCACCGACCCGTATTCCGATCTGACCGGTCTCCAGGCGAGGGTCGCAGTGCAGCGCGAAGATCTGCTCCACGCCGTCCAGAGCACCGGCGGCCATGACGACCGGCGCTCCGCCGGGCACCGTCTCCTCTGCGGGCTGGAAGATCAGCCGAACCCGACCGGCCGGTGGCGCCGCGACCAGTTCGGCGGCCGCGACGAGCAGGATCGCGGTGTGCGCATCGTGCCCGCAGCCGTGGCAGTGCCCGTCGATGGTGGATCGGTAGGGGACGTGTTTCTGGTCCGGCAGCGGTAGCGCGTCGATGTCGGCCCGCAGGGCGATCATCGGCCCGTCCTCGCCGATGTCGCACTGCACGCCCGTGCCCCGCGGGAAGACCTGCGGACGCAGCCCCAGGCCCCGTAGCTCGGCGACGATCAGCGCAGTGGTGCGGTGCTCGGCGAAGGCAAGTTCGGGATGTGCGTGCAGGTCGCGACGCAGCCGCACCACGTCACGCATATTCACGGTCTCGGCGGCGCTCATCGAGAACGACTCACAGGTTGAGACCGTCCCGCATCTCCGAGATCAGCAGGTCCACCACCGGCTCGAGCCGACCCTCGTGTGCGGCGGCCTCCGCCCGCTGGCGTTGGTAGCTCGCCCCACGCGCCATCAACTTCGGGATCAGTTCGAGTTCGGTCACGCAGTCCAGGCGCCGCGCGATCGGCTCCAGGTCGTCGACCAGCTCGGTGATCGCCTTGACCACCGGCTGCACCCGGCCGGTGTTGTCGACGACGATCTCGGCGTCCAGGCCGTAGCGGGCGGCCCGCCACTTGTTCTCGCGAACGAGCCACGGCTTGGGGTCGGGAAGCTGGTAGCCGTCGTCCAGTTGCCGGTCGAAGCGTTCCACCAAGCACTGCGCCAGCGCGGCGACGCAGGTGATCTCGTCGAGGGAGGGCAGCCCGTCGCAGATGCGCAGTTCGACGGTACCGAAGTTCGGGTGCGGGCGGATGTCCCACCAGACCTCGCGGATCGACTCGATGGCGTGCGAGTAGACGAGGATGTCCATGTATTTCTCGAACTCGTCCCAGCCGGAGAGCTGGTAGGGCAGACCCGCGGTGGGCAGCGCCTCGAAGATCTTCGAGCGGTAGGACGCCAGACCGGTGTCCGAGCCGATCCAGTACGGCGAGGACGCGGACAGGGCCAGGAAGTGCGGCAGGTAGGCCAGCAGCGCGTTGACGATCGGGATCGCCTTCTCCGGCGCCCGGACGCCGCAGTGCACGTGCACGCCGAAGATCTGCAGTTTCCGGGCCAACCACTGGTTGCGCTCGATGAGCGAGTGGTAGCGCTCGTTGTCGGTGATGCGCTGCGTCGCCCAGTCGGTGATCGGGTGCGTTCCGCTGCACATCAGTCCGACGTTGCGTTCGTCGGCGATGAGCTGCAGTTCGCCGACGGTCCCGGCGAGATCGGCCCGCGCCTCGGCGACGGTCTGACAGATGCCGGTGATCACCTCGATGCAGGACTGGAACAGCTCGTGCTTGGCCTTGGGATGCTCCCCGTCGCCCTCGGGCGAGATGGCCGCCAGCAGGGCTTCGGACTCACCGGTGAGTTGACGGGTGTCCAGGTCCACGAGCTCGAGTTCCCACTCGACACCCAGGCTCGTTCGCTCCGAGGAGGTGAAGTCGATGTGCATCCTGCGGAGCCTAGTCGTCGGTCAGGCCGAAAAAACCTGATCGGGGCTGTCGCTGTCGTCGGCGAGGGCCAGCACCTCGTCCCCAGCCTGCAGGACGGTGTCCCCACGCACCTGCAGCAGGCGGCCGTCCCGGCTGACCATGCTCACCCAGAAGTTCTCACCGACGTCGAGTGCAGCGAGGGTGCAGCCGTCGGCCCGGGAACCGTGCGCGACCACGTAGCGGTGCAGGCCCTCCGGCTCGTCGCGGAATCGCATCCCGAGAGCGAACGGCTCGGGCTCCACGACCCGCATCGGCACGTGGAACAGCTTCGCGGCAGCCGGTACCAGCCCGCCCTGGACAAGGACCGACACCGACACGACGACGAAGATGATGTCGTAGATCTTGTCCGCGTGCGCGACGTTCTCGACCAGGACGTACGTGCCGAGCAGAATCGGCACGGCCCCCTTCAACCCACTGAACAGCACGAAAGCGCGCTCGCCGCGGTCGAGTGAAACCGGCAGCAGAAGCAGCCCAACCAGCACCGGCCGGACGACGAGGACGAGCAGCGCTGCGATTCCCAGACCGATCCAGATCCGGTTGTCGGAGAACACCCGGTCCAGGTTCACCGACAGGCCCAGGACCACGAACGCGACGATCTCGCCGATGCTGGCCAGCGCGCCGGCGAAGTGCTCGATCTCGCGCTTGTACGGCGCACGCTCGTCACCGACGTAGATGCCCGCGATGAACACCGCCAGGTAGCCCGACCCCTCGACCGCGGTGGCCAGCCCGAACAGGACGAGGGCGAAGGCGATCGTCTGGACCGGATAGAGCGCCGCGTTCGGTAGCGGAAGCTTGCGCATGAGTTGCAGGAGGAGCCAGCCGCCACCGACACCGACGACGAGCCCCACCGCGATCTGCAGGGCGAAGTGCGCCACACCGCTACCGACCGCGCTGACGCCGCCACCGGCCGCGCCCAGCAGACTGATCATGAGCGCGATGCCTACCGGGTCGTTCGCCCCCGACTCGCCCTCGAGCATGGTGCCCGAACGCCCCGAGATCTCCCGGCGGCCGAGAACCGAGAACACCACCGCCGGGTCGGTCGGGGCCAGCGCGGCCCCGATGATCAAGGCAGAACGCCAGTCGAAGCCGAACAGCAGGTGGACTCCTACGGCGAGCGCGGCGGTGGTCACCAGGGTGCCGGCCACGCCGAGCCAGGCCACGCCGCCGAGCGCGGGGCGCATCCGGCCCCAGCCGATGTGCATACCGCCGTCGAACAGGATCATGACCAGTGCGATCGTGACGATCCGCTGATCGGTGAGGATGCCGAGCTTGCCGAGCTTGGGGATGAATTCGGCGACCACTGCGGCCGCGATCAGGAACAGCGCCGGCGCCGGAACCCGCACCCATTCGGCGAACCTGTTCGAACCCACCGCGAGCAGCAGCGCGAGCGCGAGGCCCAGCGTTATCTCGGCGAACGGGATCAGGTCGTTCATGCGGCAGGTGTCTCCGGACTCTTCTGGAACAGGGCAGGTCTCTTTCGGACAGGCTGGAACCTCTTGCCGACCAGACTTCCCGGCGCACCGCCGCCCAGCTTATCTGCTACACAGCAACGATCGGCGACGCAGAGCGCAGGTACGCACCACGCCGCGAGAAGTAGCTGGCTCAGCCCGACGCGTCGAGCGCGGCCAGGATCTGGCGCGCCGCCTGATCGGGTGTGAGTTCCTCCCCGCGCACGGCGTTCTCGGCCTTGCGCACGGCCTCGCGCACGCCAGGGGCATCCAACCGGGCGAGCAGACGGTCGCGGACCATCGCCCTCGTCCACTCGACCATCTGGTCGCGTCGCTTGCGCTCGAGACCGCCGTGCTCCTCGAGCCAGGCGCGGTGGCGGGTCACGTGCTTCCAGACCCGATCCAGGTTGATGTTGTGCAATCCGCTGCAGGTGACGACCGGGGTCTGCCACTCGTCCTCGGGTCCGCGCAGAAAACGCAGGGCCGCGGACAGTTCCCGACCCGCCTTCTCCGACTCGGTCTCGTGCTGTTCGTCGGCTTTGTTGACGGCGATCACGTCAGCCAGTTCGAGAATCCCGCGCTTCATCCCCTGCAACTGGTCACCGGTGCGAGCCAGCGTGAGGAACAAGAACGTGTCGACCATCCCGGCCACGACGTACTCCGACTGCCCGACTCCGACGGTTTCGACGAGGACCACGTCGTAGCCGGCGGCCTCCATCACCAGCATCGTCTCGCGCGTTGCCTTGGCGACCCCGCCCAGCGTCCCCGCGCTCGGCGACGGCCGCACGAAGGCATGGTCGTCGACCGACAGTCGCACCATGCGCGTTTTGTCGCCCAGGATCGAACCACCGGTACGTCCGGAAGACGGGTCCACCGCCAGCACCGCCACGCGGCGCCCCTGCGCGATCAGGTTGACCCCGAGCTGGTCGATGAAGGTCGACTTGCCGACGCCCGGAACGCCGCTGACACCGATGCGTTCAGCGCCGCCGGTGTCGGGCAGAAGCGACGCGAGCAGGAGCTGTGCCTGCTCGCCGTGATCAGCGCGACGTGATTCGACGAGGGTGATCGCGCGCGCGATGGATGACCGATGGCCGGCCCGCACCCCCTCGGCCAGCGCGTCCACGTCGATCTTCACCGGCGCCCCCCACCCAGGTTGAGTGGTCCGTCATGCGGTTGAGTGGTCCGAAACGTCGGACCAGTCAACCGCGAATCGGACCACTCAACCGGACGCGAGGGCATCGTTGAGTTTGTCGAGCATCTCGATCGCGGACTGCGCGATGACCGTGCCGGGCGGGAAGATCGCCACCGCGCCGGCCTGCCGCAGGGCCTCGAAGTCCTGGGGTGGGATGACGCCGCCGACGACGATCATGATGTCCTCACGGCCCTGCTCCTTGAGCGCGTCACGCAGTTCGGGCACCAGTGTCAGGTGGCCGGCCGCGAGCGAGTTCACCCCGACGATGTGGACGTCGGCCTCGACGGCCTGCCGGGCGACCTCGGCCGGCGTCTGGAACAGCGCACCCACATCGACGTCGAAGCCGAGGTCCGCGAAGGCGGTGGAGAGCACCTTCTGCCCTCGGTCGTGCCCGTCCTGGCCCATCTTGGCCATCAGGATGCGCGGGCGCCGACCCTGCTCCTCGTTGAACTTGTCGGTGGCCGCACGGGCCTTGTCGATCACGTCCACGCCAGCCCCCGCCTCCTCGCGGTACACCCCGGAGATCGTCCGGATCGTCGCCGAGTGCCGACCGTAGACCTTCTCCAGCGCATCGGAGATCTCGCCCAGAGTCGCCTTGGCCCGGGCGGCGTCGATGGCGAGCGCCAACAGGTTCCCGCCGTGCTCACCGGATGCCCCGGCGCCGGCCGCGTTCGTCAGCGCGTCAAGACTGGCCGTGACCTCCTCGGAGTCCCGTTCGGCCCGCAGCCGTTCGAGCTTCTCCTTCTGTTCGCGACGCACGCTGGCGTTGTCGACCTTCAGGACGTCGAGTTCGTCCTCCTCGGCCAACCGGTATTTGTTGACGCCGATGAGCGGCTGCCGGCCCGAATCGATGCGCGCCTGGGTGCGTGCGGCGGCCTCCTCGATACGCAGCTTGGGCAGTCCCTGATCGATCGCCTTGGCCATGCCGCCGGCTACCTCGACCTCCTGGATGTGTGCCCAGGCGCGGCGGGCCAGGTCGTAGGTCAGCTTCTCCACGTAGGCCGAGCCACCCCACGGGTCGACGACGCGGGTCGTGCCAGACTCCTGCTGGAGCACCAGTTGCGTGTTGCGCGCGATGCGGGCGGAGAAGTCGGTGGGCAGAGCCAGCGCCTCGTCCAAGGCGTTGGTGTGCAGCGACTGCGTGTGTCCCTGCGTAGCGGCCATCGCCTCGATGCAAGTGCGGATGACGTTGTTGTAGACGTCCTGCGCGGTGAGTGACCAGCCCGAGGTCTGGCAGTGGGTGCGCAGCGAGAGCGACTTGTCGTTGTGCGGGTCGAACTGCGAGACGAGCTTCGCCCACAGCAGACGTCCCGCGCGCAGCTTCGCAACCTCCATGAAGAAGTTCATGCCGATGCCCCAGAAGAACGACAACCGCGGTGCGAACGCGTCGACGTCCAGCCCGGCAGCGATGCCGGCCCGGATGTACTCGATCCCGTCGGCGAGGGTGTAGGCCAACTCCAGATCGGCCGTCGCTCCGGCCTCCTGGATGTGGTAGCCCGAGATCGAGATCGAGTTGAACTTCGGCATGTTCTGCGACGTGAACTCGAAGATGTCGCTGATGATCCGCATCGAGGGCTGCGGCGGGTAGATGTAGGTGTTGCGGACCATGAACTCCTTGAGGATGTCGTTCTGGATCGTCCCCGTGAGTTGTTCCGGCTTCACCCCCTGCTCCTCGGCCGCGACGACGTAGAGCGCGAGGATGGGCAGCACGGCACCGTTCATCGTCATCGAGACCGACATCTTGTCCAGCGGGATGCCGTCGAACAGTTGCCGCATGTCCAGGATCGAGTCGATGGCCACGCCGGCCATGCCGACGTCTCCGGTGACGCGCGGATTGTCGCTGTCGTAGCCGCGATGGGTGGGCAGGTCGAACGCGATCGACAAGCCCTTCTGCCCCATGGCCAGGTTGCGCCGGTAGAACGCGTTGGACTCTGCTGCGGTGGAGAACCCGGCGTACTGGCGAATCGTCCACGGCTGGTTGACGTACATCGTCGGGTACGGTCCGCGCAGGTAGGGCTTGATGCCGGGGTAGGTCGCCAGCGTGTCCAGGTCGGCCAGGTCGTCGCCGGTGAACAGCGGCGGGACGTCGATGCCTTCCGGGGTACGCCACGACGCCGCGAGATCAGGGGTACTCGCTGCGGCCGGGGCTTCCCCGCGCAGCGCTGCCTGACCGAAATCGGGGATTGTCATCGGGTCACCGCAAATCGGTCTTCGTGGCCCGCGGAGCGCGGGTCTGTGTTTACTCCGGTTGTCACGACTGCACTCCCAGCGTTTCGAAGGTTCTGTGCAGGACGTCGAGGGCATCGCACCCGGCGAACAGCGTGCCGTCGATACCGTCGACATCGGATGTACCAGCCAGCCAGATCTGGGTGGCTCCCGCGTCCCGCAGCGCCTTCGAGGCCGCTACGGCCTCCCCGGCGTAGACCTTGTCCGACGAGCACAGGCAGGCCACCGTCGTGCCCGCCTTCGCGAACTCCTCGACCGGTCCGGTGACACATGCCAACCCACCGGCCTGGAACAGGTTGGCCGCGAACCCGGCCCGCCCACTGTGCGCGGCAACCGGGCCCAGGGTGGCCAGGAAAACCTTCGGACGCTCCGCCGCCGCGTCGGCCGTGTCTCGTAGCGTCTCGTACGGCTGGGCGTAGCGGACGCGGGGCAGCGATCCCTCGGGTCCGGTCGGCGTGGGCGGCCGTTCGATCGGCTCCTCGCCCACGAAGGCGAACTCGCTGACTCCGGTGATCGGTGCGCGCCGGTGCGCGATGTCCTCGTCGCGCTGCGCACGGGTGCGCGCGAACATCTGCTCGAGCGTTCCGTCGTCGAGGCAGGCGAGCGCGCCGCCGGCCCGCTCGATCTCGGTGAACACCGTCCACGCCGCCTGCGCCAGTTGGTCGGTGAGGGTCTCGACGAACCAGGAACCACCGGCCGCGTCCACCACCCGCGCCAGGCTGGACTCGTCGTGGAGCACCGCGTGGGTGTTGCGGGCGATGCGGCGCGAGAAGGTGTCGGGCAGGCCGATCGCGGCGTCGAACGGCGCGACGGTGATCGCATCCGCTCCGCCGACCGCAGCGGAGAAACAGGCGATGGTGCTGCGCAGCAGGTTCACCCATGGGTCGCGCTGGGTGAGCATCGCCGCAGAGGTCACCGCGTGCTGGTACTGACCGCGTCGCGCGTTCCCGGCACCGCTGAGCTCGGCCACGCGGTCCCAGATGCGGCGTGCCGCACGCAGCTTCGCGATGGAGGGGAACTGCTCGGCGGTGACCGCCCAGCGGAAGTCGATGTCCGCGAGCGCGTCATCCACTGTGCGACCGCTGTCGACAAGGGCTCGCAGGTAGGCCACCGCGACCGACGTGGTGACGCCGAGTTCCTGCGCGTCGCTGGCACCCGCGTCGTGATAGACGGTGCCGTCCGCGGTCGCCACCCGCAGCCCGGGTGATGTCGTGCTCTGTTCGGCCAGCCGGGGAAGGAGATCGAGGTCGGCCTCGGCACCAGTACGAGCCCGGGTTCCGATCGGGTCGGCGCCCAGCGAGCCGCGCAGATCGGACGCGTCGACACCGCGATCGCGAGCCAGCCCGAGCAACGACGCAGCGGCGGCTTCGGTCTCGGTCCCGGCGTCCAGGGCGATGGGCGCGAGGTCGAGGTAGACGTCCTTGAGCACCGCACCGAGATCGGCTACGGCGAATCCGGCCGCACCGACGACGAGCCAGGCCGAGGTGGCGCCGGTCTCGAGATCACCCAGCAGGTCGGCGTTCGTGCGCGCCGCATCGGGGTTGCCGTGCCGGGTGCGGACGTCCCACCCGTTCTCGCCGCTGTCAGACCTATGGTCGCCGGCGAATCCCCCATCGGTCGCCCCACGCACGAACGGCGGATGGCCGGGTAGCCCGCTCACCGCGACGTCGTGCGCGTCGGCGGCGGTGTACAGCGGCTTGATCGTGATGCCGTCGTAGGTCGTGTGCGACAGCGCGTCCTCAGGGTCCCCCTCGATGCCGGACCTGGCCAGCACCGCACGGACGAGTTCACGCCACTCGTGACGGGTCGCAGTGGGGAAGCCTGCGGCGAGCGCGAGGGATTCGGGCTCGACCGGTTCGTCCGGGACGGTCTCCTGCGGCGCGTCGGGCATCATCGGATCGTAGGTCCCACCGGCCCTTCCACCTGCGCTGAGGTGGTCGATCTCTCGCCGGTCAGGAGAGCAACAGCACCGCGTAGGCCGCCAACCAGTGCTCGGTCATCCACCCGCCACCGGTGATCGCCGGCAGCGAGGCCGCCGCGTGCCGGTCCCGCCCGGAGCGCAGGAAGCCAGTCCGCGGATCGTCGGGTCCCAGCCGATCGGCGAGCCGGTTGAACACGTAGGCGCGGTGCAGGTTCAGACCGTGCAGGTGCGCGATCTGACCGTCGGACTCGTCGGACACGACCGCGGGCTCGAAGAGCGTCAGCGGTCGGCCCTCGGCCAGGTGCGGCAGGAAGCGGTCCAGCCAGGAACCGAACTCCTCCGGTGGCTGTGCGAGCTCGGCGATCAGCTCCGCCTCGGCCAGGGCCGGGGAGAGGAAATCTGCACCCGATGGCTCCCACGCCGCGGGGTAATCGATGTCGGCGGCGAACCAGCGGACGGCCGCACCGGCGATAGCGCTGAGCAGTTCACCCGAGCCACCCGCGGCGGCCCGGACGCGGGCATAGGGCACGGAGCGGGTGAGCGCGAAGGCGCTGTTCGTGTGCCCGCCGGAGCGCTCGGGGTACGTGGCTCGTCCGAGCCAACCGACAAACAGTGCCGTAACGGCATCGGCAAGTGGCGCCATATTCACGGCCCACGCCTGCGCGTCCGGGTCGTCCCAGGCGGCCAGTTCCGCGGCGAGGGCCAGGACCCAGCCCCAGCCATAGGGACGCTCCCAGACCGGGTGGGCGAGCAGGTAGTCCGCCTCGGTCTGCAGCGCGGACGAGGTCAGGTGCTCGTGCAGGGTCGCTCGCACGTCATCCGCGTCAAGAGAATCCGGGACCAGGCGCAGCATCCGGACGAGCGCCCAGTGCATCTCGACCGCGGAGTGCCAGTCGAAACACCCGTAGAACGCCGGGTGCAGTTCACGCGGTGTCCCCTGGTCGGTGTCGTCTGTCATCACGTGTCGCGGCGCGTTCGGGTACTCACGGCGCACCGCAGCCAACACCGCGGCGCCGTGTGCCGCGGCCACCCGCTCGAGGTCCGGAACAGTGATGGCGAGTCCTACGCGGTGAGGCCGAACAACGGCGCGAGGCCGGCGATCGTCATCGTGCGGCGGGCGGCCGGCGGCAGAGCTCGCAACTCGAAGGATTTGCCGGTCTCCTCCGCGCGGTTGCGCAGCTCGATCCAACAGCCGATTCCGGTCGAGTCGAGGAAGCTCAACCGCTCGAGGTCCAGAACGAGCGCCGAGCATTCTCCGGCGTCGAGCTCGGCCAGCGCGGCACCCCGCAGGATCGACACGGTGGCGAGGTCTAGTTCCCCGTCCAGGGAAATGATGACGCGTTCGTTGTCGCGCCGACTGCCGAGGGAGAGGGAACTCACGGGCTTACTGTGGCACAGTCGAACAGAGGGGCCCGGACGAATCGTCGGAGTCTCGATGAAGAGCGGGTTCGCGGGGGGTGGGGTTGGTGGCAGCGCCGATCGAACGCATCCTCCCCGCGGCGCCAGGCGCACCCAGGACTGCCCGCGGATTCGCCACGACTGCGGTGTCCCGGTTGCTCCCGGCGCCGATCGCCCACGCCCTGTGCGAGGACATCGAACTCGTGGTCAGCGAACTTGTCACCAACGCGGTTCGCGCCGGTAGCGACACGGTGACCATCTCTGTCGAACATGTCCCCGGGGAACTCGGGGACGACAAGATCGTGCTCCGAGTGACCGACAATGCGACCGGATGGCCCGAGCAGCGCGACGCCGGGGTTCACGATGTCACGGGGCGCGGGCTGACGCTCGTCAGTGCGATCTGCTCCGCCTGGGGGGTGCGCCTGATCGCCACCGGCAAGATCGTATGGGCTGAGCTCGCGATTCCCAGGCACTCCGACCACAGCTGATTCTTCACTGATTGAGAACCCCGGCACAGGTCATCCCTCGGCCGCTCGAAGGGTCCACGGCGCAGGCTGGACGTCAGCTCCCGGATCGAGGGTACCGATGCACACAAAGACTCGCCTGACCCGTTCCACGCTGGCCGATACAGACCTCGACCTCCTGCGCGGCCTGCTCGAAGAACAACGCGGCTTCCGTGTCGAACAGCTCGCTGCACTCGCCCAGCCCGGGTCTCCGGGTCCTTTCGGCAGCACCGACGGCGAGATCGTCGCGTCCCTCGTCGCAGGAGCACGCGCCGCGCTGCGCGACGTCCAGAACGCGCTGTGGCGCATCGAGGCCGGCACCTACGGATGCTGCACCCGTTGCTCGAGCCCGCTCGGGCTCGCGAGGCTCGAGATTTTGCCTCAGGTCGCCTTCTGCATGCCCTGCCAGCGCGACGTCGCTGTCTGATTTAACCCTTCGCAAGGGGTCGCGCAACGAGTCGAGCCGAGTATGGTCGGCGATCGTGACCGCACCGCCGGAACCGCCCGATCCCACTACCGACGCCGCTGCTGCAGCCGCTGAGATCGCCGCTCGCACCGGCGTCGCCTGCCATGACATCGCGATCGTGCTCGGCTCCGGTTGGGTCCCGGCGATCGACGCGTTGGGACCAGCCGATGCCGAGTTCGCGGTCACCGATCTGCCGGGGTTCCTCCCTCCAGTAGTCGATGGGCACGCGGGGCAGATCCGTTCCTTGCGTGTCGGGGGGCGTCGAATCCTGGCGTTCCTGGGCCGCACGCACCTCTACGAGGGCCGCGGCGAGCAGGCGGTCGTGCACGGCGTCCGGGTGGCCGCAGCGGCGGGATGTCGCATCGTCGTCCTCACCAACGCCTGTGGTGGGCTCCGCCCCGGACTGTCGGTGGGCGACCCGGTCCTGATCAGCGATCACCTGAACCTGACGTGGCGTTCACCGTTGGTGGGCCCCCGCTTCGTCGACCTCAGCGACGTGTACTCCGCACGGCTACGCGCCATCGTCCGCGCCGCCGATCCCGGCATCGCCGAGGGCGTGTACGCGATGTTCCCCGGCCCGCAGTACGAGACGCCGGCCGAGGTCCGGATGGCCGGGGTGCTCGGAGCTGACCTGGTCGGGATGTCCACCGTCTTGGAGGCCATCGCCGCGCACGCCGAGGGCTGCGAGGTGCTGGGCATCTCGCTCGTCACGAACCTGGCGGCGGGCCTAGGCGACCCGCTTGACCATCAGGAGGTACTGGCCGTAGGCAAGGCCGCCGCCACCCGCATGGGGACACTGCTCGCCCACGTCATTCCGCAGCTGTGACGGCCCTACGAGAGCACGTAGAGGCCTGGATCGCCGACGAGGTCGACGAGGTGGCGGCCGGGGAGTTGCGCGCCCTGCTGGCCGCCGACGCCACCGACGAACTGGCCGACCGGTTCAGCGGACCGCTCACCTTCGGAACGGCCGGTCTGCGTGGGCCGCTGCGGGCCGGGCCAAACGGGATGAACCGGGTCGTCGTTCGCCGCGCGGCCGCCGGGCTGGCGGCCTGGCTGACCGACCATGGCTATGCGGGCCGGCCGGTGGTCGTGGGCAGAGATGCCCGACATGGTTCGGCGGATTTTGCGCGCGACTCCGCCGCCATTCTCGCCGCCGCGGGATTCGATGCGCTGCTGCTCCCCCGGATGCTGCCCACGCCGGTGCTCGCCTTCGCCGTGCAGCATCTCGACGCCGCGGCCGGAATCATGGTCACCGCGTCCCACAACCCGCCCCGGGACAACGGCTACAAGGTCTACGCCGCCGATGGTGCGCAGATCGTGCCACCGACCGACGCCGAGATCGAGGCAGCGATCCGCGCGGTCGGCCCGACCCGGAACATCCCACTGGACGAGGCCGGCGTCACCGTGCTGGAGGAGTCGGTCGTGGCGGCCTACGTCGATGCCGTGGCCGGGCTCGTCGCGAAGGGTCCGCGCGCCCTGCGGATCGTGCACACCGCGATGCACGGTGTGGGCACCGAGACCCTGCGTGCCGTGTTCGAGCGCGCCGGCTTCCTCGATCTGATCACGGTTCCGCAGCAGGCCGAACCCGACCCGGACTTCCCGACCGTCCCGTTCCCCAACCCCGAGGAACCCGGCGCACTCGATCTCGCGCTCGACCTGGCCCGCAGCGTCCAGGCCGACATCGTGCTGGCGAATGACCCCGATGCCGACCGCTGCGCCGTCGCGGTTCCTGGTCCCGACGGCGTCTGGCAGATGCTGCGCGGCGACGAGGTGGGTGTCCTGCTCGGCGACGCCCTGATGAGTCTCGGCGTACGCGGCACCTACGCCACGACCATCGTGTCCTCCTCGATGCTCGGCGAACTGGCGCGGCGTCGGCATTTTTCCTACGCCGAGACCCTCACCGGTTTCAAGTGGATCTCGCGTGCGGCACCCGATCTCGTCTTCGGTTACGAGGAGGCACTGGGTTACGCCGTCGCCCCGGACCTCGTGCGCGACAAGGACGGCGTGAGCGCCGCCCTGCGGATCGCCGAACTGGCCGCCGCACTGAAGCAGGACGGATCGTCGCTGCTCGGCCGGCTGGACCGGCTCGCCGCCGAGGTGGGGCGCTACGCCACGGACCAGGTCTCGATGCGGGTCGAGGACCTGAGCATCATCGACTCGACGATGCAGCGGCTGCGGGTGAACCCTCCGTCGACGCTGCTCGGCACGCCCATCACCGTGGAGGACCTGTTGCCGGACGCAGACGTGTTGCGTTGGCGGTGGCCAGGTGGACGCGTCGTGGTCCGCCCATCCGGCACCGAGCCCAAGCTCAAGGCCTATCTCGAGGTTGTCGAACCCAGCGGGTCGGCAGCGGCGGCCGCGGCGGCCCTGACCGAGCTGCGGGTTGAGGTCGGCGGCCTGATCGGCGTGTGACATTCCGCGACGGAAAGGCAAGATGATCTGATGCGACGTCGCGGCATCGAACCCGAGCAACCCGGCCCCGGGCAGGAGTCGGTCTGGGACTATCCCCGACCGCCGGCATGTGTGCCGTCCTCGAAACGGGTAGTGGTCCGCGCGGGCGCAGTCATCATTGCGGACACCATTGGCGCGTACCGGGTTCTCGAGACCAGCCATCCCCCCACCTGGTACCTACCGCGTGCCGACATCGATCCGGCAATCATCAGCGCGTCGCGACAGAGCGGCACGTTCTGCGAGTGGAAGGGGATGGCGACCTATTGGGACGTCGCGGGAATCGCCGGTAAGGCGTGGTCCTACGAGCGACCGACCCCGGGGTTCGAAGCCATTGCCGGCTACGTGACCTTCTACCCGTCGGAGTTCGAGTGCGTCGTGGACGACGAACGCGTACGTCCGCAGCAGGGGGGTTTCTACGGCGGCTGGATCACCGACGACGTCGTGGGGCCGTTCAAGGGGGCCCCCGGAACGTGGGGTTGGTGACGCGGCTCGGGTTCGCCGCGACGATGCTCGCCGCGATGGTCCTGGCGGCGTGCACGTCAGGGCCTACTGCCGGAGCCGCGCCGAGACTCACCCTCCCGCCGAAGGCCGGCGTCTTCGACTACCAGATCGGCGGCGCGTACCGGCCGATTGCCGCGGTGCGCATCGTCGATCGCGACCGCTTCGACCCGCCGGCCAAGGGCCGCTACAACATCTGTTACATCAACGCATTCCAGACCCAACCGGAGGAGAAGAACTTCTGGACGTCGCGGCACAGCAACCTGTTGCTGCGGGTGGCCGGACGTTTCGTCCACGATCCGAACTGGCCCGGCGAGTACATCCTCGACACCTCGACCGATGCGAAGCGCACCTCGCTGCTCACCATCGTCGGCTCCTGGATCGATGGCTGCGCCCGCAACGGCTACGACGCGGTCGAGGCGGACAACCTCGATTCCTGGACGCGACGCGGTGTCCACGGCGCGATCACGCGCGCGAACAACATGACCTTCGCCGGCGCTCTGGTGAAGCAGGCCCACGCCCGCGGACTCGCCATCGCTCAGAAGAACACCGTCGAGGTCACCGGCCAGGCCCGCAGGCTCGGGTTCGACTTCGCGATCGCCGAGGAATGCGAGGTCTACCGCGAGTGCGGTGGGTACGCGAAGGCCTACGGCGCGCGGGTGCTCGAGATCGAGTACACCGACACGCCGCGCTCTGCCTACACGCGGGCATGCGCGCAGCGACAGGGCAAAGCGTCGATCATCCTGCGCGACCGCGACGTCGTTCCCCGCGGCGACAAGGCGTACCGCTACTCACACTGCTGAGCCTGATCAACGTGGCCCGAACTGCCGATCACCGGCATCGCCCAGGCCAGGGACGATGTAGGCGTCCGCATTGAGGCGCTCGTCCACGCTCGCGGTGTAGAGCCGGATCGGTAAGCCGGACTCGTCGAGCGCGGCGAGTCCTTCCGGCGCGACCAGCGCGCAGATCACGGTGAGGTCGGTCGCTCCCCTCTCGACCAACAGCCGCAGGCAGTGCAGCAGCGAACCACCCGTGGCGAGCATCGGGTCGAGCACGATCACCGGACGCCCGGACAACGACTCCGGCAGCGAAGCCATGTACGCGGTCGGCTCGTGCGTCTGCTCGTCGCGCGCCAGGCCGACGAACCCCATCTGCGATTCCGGCAGCAGGTTGAACGCCGCCTCGGCCATTCCCAATCCGGCCCGCAGCACGGGTACGAGCAATGGCGGATTCGCGATGACCGTTCCCGTGGTCGTCGCGACCGGGGTGGTAATCGGCGTGCGTACCCGCTCGAGGTCCCGCGTGGCCTCGTAGACGAGCAGAGTCGCCAGTTCACGCAGCGCGGCGCGGAACTCGGCGTTGCTGCTGCGCGCGTCGCGCATCACGGTCAGCCGAGCCTGGACGATCGGATGGTCGACGACGGTGGTCTGCACGCATCGGACCCTATCGCCGCCCTCACCACCTCCACCTCGCGATCTGAGTACTTCTTCCCAGGCGCCGGGCGAATAGGCCGGACAGGGTCGCTACATGACGTCTTCCGGTACCGATCCCCTGCCCCGACTCTGCGACGCACTGACCGAGGTCAGCGCCCGACTCCGCGACATCAGCGTGGAACTTCGCACGGTCCAGACCGTCTCTGCCCTGCCCCCCGCAACGGCTCAACTGCCACCGATGCCGCCGCCCATGAGCTACTATCCGGCGCCATTCCCGCTGACGGCCGCCTACCCGGCCCCACCGCCTCCCTACGGTTTCCAGCCGAACGCGCCGCGCCCTCAGCAGCAAGGCATCGGCCCGGCCTTCCCGCCGCCTCCGTCACCGCGCCCACAGCCGAGCGGCCCGACTTTCTGGGAACGCATCAGCAAGGAGGGCTTCGGCAGCCGTCTGCTCGCCTACGCCGGCGGCGCGGTGACACTCGCCGGGGTCGTCCTACTTCTCGTCCTGGCCATCCAACGCGGCTACGTCGGCCCGCTGGCACGCGTCCTGCTTGGCGCCGGACTGGGCGCAGCGCTGATCGGCATCGGCCTTCGGCTGCACCGCTCGCCCGCCGGTCGCATCGGCGCCCACGCCGTCGCAGCAACCGGGATCGCCGTTCTCTATCTCGACGTCGTCGCGGCCACCTCGCTGTACTCGTTCCTGCCCGGGTGGGCAGGATTGATCGTCGGTCTCGTGGTCGCCGGCGCCGGTGTCACAGTCGCCGCCCGCTGGGACTCACAGGTACTCGCGACCTTTGTCGTCGCCGGATGCGCAGCCAGTTCACCCATCCTGACCAGTGGGTACAGCACGCTGCTTGTCGGCTTCCTGCTCGTTCTGCAGATCGCCACCACACCGGTCCAGATGGCACGTCGCTGGAGCATCCTCACCCTCGTCGCCAGCGTCCCGCCGGTGCTCGCGATCCTGTTCGGCGTCGATCTGATCGGTTTTGGCCGTGGTGGCCCGGACGCCCGCGCTACGGCACTGCTGTGCCTGACGACCGCCCTCGTCCAGATCGTGATTGCCACGCTGACCGCAGCCAAGCGCCAGGCCGACGATCTGCCGATCGCGCTGCTGCTGGCCGGCCCCGTTCCGGTCCTGTTGACCGCGACCATCGCCGGCCGGTACGAGGCCCTCGCGTACGTCGGGACGGTGGGGCTGGTGTTGCTCGCCGGGTGGAGCGCGTGGCGGCTCGGACTACTGCACGTGAGCGAGCGCTTCGCCACGGCAGGTGGGGCCGCCGGCCTCGTCGCGGGCTTCGAGGCCGCCTGCCTTGCGATGACCGGCGACATCCGTTCGATCGCCTTGCTGTCCGGCGGCATCCTGCTCGCGGTGCTGGCTGAACGTCTTCGCTACCTCGCCGCCCTGATCGGCGCGGCGGCATTCGCCGGGATCGGGGCGATCCTTGCGCTGTACACCGTGATCCAGCCTCGCTCGCTGACCCGTGCGCCGACCGTCGACGTCCACCTGAGCCGGGTCGCGACCGCCGGAGCGACCGGGCTCCTGCTCGCCGCCGCCGCGCTCGCCATCACCTGGGCGTTCACGAGACTGCACACCGGCGCGGACCCGGAAACCGAACGACTGGTGTGGACGTTCGGCGGCCTGTTCGCACTCTACGGCGCGTCGAGTGCCGTCCTCTGCGTCGGGCTGGCGTTTTCGCCGGACGCACAGGGCTTCGTGGTCGGCCATGCCCTGATGACGGTGTCGTGGACGATCGGCGCGCTATGGCTGCTGCTGCGACACATCGACTCCACACCGCTGCGGGTCGCCGGACTCGCACTGGTCGCGGCCGCGTTGGCCAAGCTGGTGCTGTTCGATCTGTCCTCGCTCACCGGCATCCCGCGGGTGCTCGCGTTTCTTGGCGCCGGACTCGTCCTGCTCGCCGCCGGAGCGCGCTACGCCACGCTGGTGGCCGACCAGGATGAGTCGAAGAAGGACCGCGCCGATGTGAGCGCCCGTACCTAGACTGGGTGCGTGACCCTCATCTCGGATCGATCGGCGCCGGACGGGATCGGACAGGACGCGGCCGGACTACGTCGCTTCCTGCACGGCCTGCCCGGAGTGGATCAGGTCGGCGCCGAGGGCCGGGCGGCCTCGCTCGCCACGCGAAGCATCAAGACCACCGCCAAAGCCTGGGCCATCGATACGGCGATCGGCATGGTCGACCTCACCACTCTCGAAGGCGCGGACACCCCTGGCAAGGTCCGCTCACTGTGCGCGAAGGCGGCGCGGCCGGATCCCAGCGATCCGACCGCGCCGTCGGCTGCCGCGGTCTGCGTCTACCCCGACCTCGTCGAGACGGCAGTGACGGCGTTGACGGGCACGTCGGTCCAGATCGCCTCGGTCGCCACCGCATTTCCCTCCGGGCGCGCCTCGCTGGCCACCAAGCTGCACGACGTCCGCGACGCGGTGGCCGCCGGCGCCACCGAGATCGACATGGTGATCGACCGGGGCGCGTTCCTGACCGGCCGCTACAGCGCGGTGTTCGACGAGATCGTGGCGGTGAAGGCCGAGTGCGGCGGCGCCCATCTCAAAGTCATCCTCGAGACCGGTGAACTGGCCACTCTCGACAACGTACGTCGTGCGTCGTGGTTGGCCCTGCTCGCCGGTGGCGACTTCATCAAGACGTCGACGGGCAAGATCTCGCCCGCAGCCACCCCGCCGGTCGCCCTGGTCATGCTCGAAGCGGTCCGCGACTTCCGTGAGCGCACCGGTGATCTTCGCGGGGTGAAGCTCGCGGGCGGCATCCGCACGACCAAGGAGGCCGTGCGGTACCTGGTCATGGTCAACGAGGTCGCCGGCGACGACTGGCTCAAACCGGCCCTGTTCCGCTTCGGCGCGTCCAGCCTGCTCAACGACCTGCTGCAGCAGCGACACAAGCTGGCGACCGGCAACTACGACGGCCCCGACTATGTCTCCCTCGACTGAAAGGTGACGGTGGCCCACAGATGCCTTTCGACTACGCACCCGCTCCCGAATCCCGCGACCTCGCGCGGCTCAAGCCGAGCTACCAGATCTTCATCGACGGGAAGTTCCGCGACGGCGCCGGCGAGGCGATCAAGACCATCAACCCGGCCGACGAGGAGCCGCTGGCCGAGGTCGCTGAGGCCGGCCCGTCCGATGTCGACGATGCCGTCCGTGCCGCCCGTCGTGCCTTCGACGGGCCGTGGTCGGCGATGTCGGGCGCCGAGCGAGGGAAGTACCTGTTCCGCATCGCGCGAGCGATCCAGGAGCGCGGCCGGGAACTGGCCGTCCTGGAATCGCTGGACAACGGCAAGCCGATCCGCGAGTCACGCGACGTCGACATCCCGACCGCCGCGGCGCACTTCTTCTACTACGCCGGTTGGGCCGACAAGCTCGGGCACGCGGGCTTCGGGCCGTCGCCGAAGCCGCTGGGCGTGGCCGGGCAGATCATTCCGTGGAACTTCCCACTACTGATGGCGGCCTGGAAGATCGCACCTGCGCTGGCGTGTGGCAACACCGTCGTGCTCAAACCGGCCGAGACGACGCCGCTGAGCGCCCTCGTGCTGGCCGAGATCATCGCCGAGGCCGATCTGCCGCCTGGCGTGGTGAACATCCTTGCCGGTGGTCCGGCGATCGGACAGGCGATCGTCGAGCACGACGACGTCGACAAGATCGCGTTCACCGGCTCGACCGACGTCGGCAAGACCATCGCGCGCACGATCGCCGGGACCGGCAAGCGGGTGACTCTCGAACTCGGCGGCAAGGCGGCCAACATCGTCTTCGACGACGCGCCGATCGACCAAGCCGTCGAGGGCATCGTCAACGGGATCTTCTTCAACCAGGGACAGGTGTGCTGCGCAGGGTCACGACTGCTCGTCCAGGAGTCGATCGCCGATGAGTTGATCGAATCATTGAAACGGCGTCTCAGCACGCTGCGGGTCGGTCACCCGCTCGACAAGAACACCGACGTGGGCGCGATCAACTCCGCCGCGCAACTGGCCCGGATCCGCGAACTCACCGACGTCGGCGAAGCCGAGGGCGCGACCCGGTGGTCGCCGCCGTGCGATCTGCCCGAACGCGGTTACTGGTTCGCGCCGACCGTCTTCACCGATGTCTCGCAGGCGCACCGCATCGCCCAGGACGAGATCTTCGGTCCGATCCTGTCGGTGCTCACCTTCCGCACGCCCGACGAGGCAGTGGCCAAGGCCAACAACACCCCGTACGGATTATCGGCCGGCATCTGGACGGACAAGGGGTCTCGCATCCTGTCGATCGCCAATCGTCTTCGCGCCGGGGTGGTGTGGGCCAACACGTTCAACCGGTTCGACCCGACCGCGCCCTTCGGCGGCTACAAGGAATCCGGGTTCGGCCGTGAAGGCGGACGGCACGGGCTGGGGAGCTACCTCGATGTCTAAGTCGGCTGGGGCCAAGGTTGCCCGCATCGATGTTCGCAAGACGTACAAGCTCTACGTGGGCGGAGCATTCCCGCGCTCGGAGTCCGGCCGGGCCTACCCGGTGCACGCCCCGGACGGGACCCTGATCGCGCACGCCGCGCAGGCGTCCCGCAAGGACGTCCGGGATGCCGTTGTCGCCGCGCGGTCCGCCTTCGGCAAGTGGTCGAGCGCCACCGCCTACAACCGGGGCCAGATCCTCTACCGGATCGCGGAGATGCTCGAGGGGCGACGCGAGCAGTTCGCGTCCTACACCGACGAAGCAGACGTGGACGCAACGATCGACCGTCTCGTGCACTACGCGGGTTGGGCGGACAAGTACGCGCAGGTCGTCGGTTCGACGAACCCGGTAGCCGGCCCGTACTTCACGTTCTCGTTGCCCGAGCCGACCGGCGTCGTCGGGGTGATCGCGCCCCAGGAGCCGTCGCTGCTCGGTTTGGTGTCGGTGCTCGCCCCGGTCATCACGACCGGCAATACCGCGGTCGTCCTGGCCGCACAGGACCATCCCCTGCCCGCGGTCTCCTTCGCCGAGGTGCTGGCGACCTCCGACCTGCCTGGCGGGGTGGTCAACCTGCTCACCGGCTTCACCGATGAGCTCGCGCCGTGGCTCGCCGCGCATCGTGACGTCAACGCCATCGACCTCACCGGCGCAAGCACCTCGGCGCGCACAACGCTCCAAATCGCGGCCGCCGACAACGTCAAGCGTGTGCTCATCCCTCGCTCGGTGGACTGGTCAGCCGATCCCGGGCTCACGAGACTGAGCGCTTTCGTCGAGACCAAAACCGTCTGGCACCCGATCGGGGTGTGAGACGAGTCGCGATCCGACGGTCACCCTCCTGCGGAGATGACACCCGGTAGCGCGGCGCCGTCCGGCACGCCGAGGCCGGTACATGCATCCCACCCCGGCCCCGCGGAATAGGCACCGTTGTCACCGACGGTGATGTCTCGAAACCCGGGCGGGGAAGCACCCGGGGTCGCCGCGGCATAGAGCTTCGGCTGCAGCAGCCCGAGCGGCGCGCCGGCGGCCTGCGCGAGGCGACAGACGATGCCCGCCCACAACGGCGCGACCGCGCTCGTGCCGCCGATGACGGCCGCCTGGCCGTCGATGAGCACCCGGTAGCCGGTCTGCGGATCGGCCACCGCCGCGACGTCGGGAACGCCCCGGCCAGGCGATCCACCGACCCGTACGGGAATCCCGGCGTTCGCCTGCCAGTCCGGCACCGGGAAGGCGTCGCTGACCCCGCCGCCGGTCGCCCCCGAACCGGTCCCGTTGTTCCAGACCGTCTCACTCGTGACCTTGCCGTCGGCGTCCAGCGTCAGCGACGTCCCACCGCAGGCGAGTACGTGCGGACTTGAGGCCGGGAAGTCGACGTGCGGGGCGCCCGCGTCGGTGCCGTCAGAGCTACCGCTGTCCCCGGCAGCCGAGGTGACGGTGACCCCGAGCAGCGCCGCGTCGGCCAGCGCAGCGTCCATCGCGGTGCGCGCCTGCCCGGTCCAGGCGTCCTCGCTCTGCCCCCAGCTGATGCTCATCGCAGTGGGTGTCGGCGTCGCGTGCGCGGCCTGGGTAATGGCGTCGACGAACCCGGCGTCGGTGTTCGGCGCGAAGTACACGAACTGTCTGGCGCCCGGCGCAATGGCACCAGCCACCTCGATGTCGAGCAGCACCTCGCCGTCGGCGCCCTGCGGGTCTTGTCCCGGCGCGTTCGCGGCACCGTCGACCCCCACCGCGGTCACGCTCGGCGGCGTCAGCCCCAAACCGCCGAAGTAATCGTCGAGGTCACCCTGGCCGAAACCGCCGCCGAGTTCGATGATCGCAATCGTCTGCCCGGTGCCGTCGCCGGCCGGCAGGGCATACGCGATCGCCAACTGCAACGGCGTGAAGCCGGTGCCGACCGCATGGGGGAACACCCGCCGGTACCGCGCGTCGGCCTGGCGCCGGTTGTCGAGCCCGAGCACGCCGACCACAGCACCCGACAAAGACGCAGGCAGCACGAGCGAGCCGGTGCGGCGGCGAGCGTCGGGTTGGCCCGCGCCGCCATCACGCAGGTCTGCACCGAACATCGGGCCGAGCACGCCGACGGTGCCGCGCACCCGCACCAACCTGGACGCCGGGTCGGCCGAAAGCACCTCGCAACCGGCCGCGACCACTGCTGCCCGCACCGACTCGACATCGGCCGGATCAGCGCCGAACCGTTCGGCCAACTCCTCGCGCGACAGGGGCGGACCTTCGAACGCGCCGGCGGTAGGTTCGCCGCGCCGCCGAAGCACGATGGTGACCTCGATCGGGACCGCTGGGTCGGTCGCGTTCGCCGTCTCGGCCACGAGCGCCGGACGTGCACTGCCGGGGACTAACTTCGCTACCTCGCTCATGTGTCCATGGTGCCGCGTGACACCGACGAAATCCGAGCGATCGGGGGACCGGTAAGTTTCGGGCTATGACCAGCATCGCCGCCGCGATCATCCCGATCACGCTCACCGTCAACGACCGCACCGGCCTCACGCTCTACGCGCCGCCATGGGAGGACGGGGACGGCGAGGAGTGGCAGGGCTTCCTGGGCGACGGGCAGAAGATCCTGCTCTACCCGAGCGCCACCGAACTCGCAGCGTTCATCGCCTCGGGCGAGGAGAACGACCTGTCAGACCACCCGGGCTGGGGTCAGGTCATGAAGTCGACGCCGGCGCAGCTCAAGCCAGGCAGCGAGGACCATTACGACCTCGACGCGGTCTACGAGTGGGCCGGCGGCGACCCGGACCCGATCCACGTCTCATCCTTGGCCAACGTCGTCGACATGGTCGCCAAGATCGCCGACTGCTGCGACGACGGCAAGCTGCGGCGCCTGGTCGAAGGCACGCCGTCCTTCGTCGAACTGGTCGACGAGGAGGTCAGCTATCAGGGCAAGGACGGCAAGAAGCGCTGGAACGAACTCGGTGACGAGATCGCGAGTTCCTGGGAGCGCGCGATCAAGCGCGTCGGGGACTGGCTCAACTGGCAAGGTGACTTCAGCACCGACGAACTGGATTCCGACGAGTCGGTCTGGGCCCGCGTAGGGGCGGACCCGATCGAGTTGCAGTTCAGTGACGCCACCTACCTCACCGTTCGCGCCACCCGTCCGATCGAGGACGGCGAGGATGTCGAGGTCGGGTTCCTCGGGGTGGCCGAGGACAGAATTTCGGTCTTCACCGAGGTGGCCGATCTCGCGGAATATTGCCGCAACATCGAGGCCCCGCTACGCGGCATGGAGTGGTGGTCGGAGCTGGCCGACGTCGAGGACGACGCCGGCTTCGCGCCGGACGAGGAACACCGCTACGACCTGCGCAAGCCGTCTCGTCGCGGCGCCGACCTCGTCGTCGAACTCGCCACCTTCGTCCTGCTCGACGCCGATACCGATGTGCTGGACGGACCCACCATCGACAAGGACGACTGGACCGACCTGATCACCGAACTGCGTACCTGCCTGCGCAACGAAGGCTGACCGACACTTCAGACGCGCGCGTTCGCCCGAAGAAAGCGACGCGCCTCAGGCGCGGCCGTACGCACCTGGTCGGCGGCGGCGTCGTCCCGATGGCGTTGTGAGTTCCGCTCAGCCTCTACCCGGGCCGTGTAGTCGGCGACCTCGGTCTCGCGCTGTTCGGCGTCCCATCCCAGAGCGTCGCCGATCAATGCCGCAACCGCAGGAGCGGACTCGACGCCGCGGTGCGGGTACTCGATCGAGATCCGGGTACGCCGGGTGAGGACGTCCTCCAAGTGCAGCGCGCCCTCGTGGGTCACCGCGTAGAGGATCTCGGCCAGCAGGTACTCCGGCGCGGCGGGCACGGTGGCGAGCAGGGTCGGCTCGGCCAGACCAGGTTCGAGCACATCGCGGATCATCGAGCCGTAGCGGTCGAGCAGATGACGCACCCGGTAGGGGTGCAGTCCGTATTCGCCGGCCAACTGCTCGGCCTGGTTCTCCATCGCGAAGTAGCCGTCCGCGCCGAGCAGTGGCACCCGGTCGGTGCACGAGGGCGCCACCCTCTTGAGTAGGTCGTCGGCGGCCATGTCCACCGCATCGGCAGCCATGACCCGGTAGGTCGTGTACTTGCCGCCGGCGATGGACACGAGGCCGGGAACGACCCGCGCGACCGCATGCTCGCGCGAGAGTGCCGAGGTCTCCTCGGACTCGCCGGCGAGCAGCGGTCGCAGCCCCGCGTAGACGCCCTGGATGTCGTCCGGGGTCAGCGGCGAGACGAGGACGGTGTTCACCTGCTCGAGCAGGTAGTCGATGTCGGATTCCGTGGCCGCCGGGTGGGCGAGGTCGAGGTTCCAGTCGGTGTCGGTGGTCCCGATCAGCCAGTGCGTCTTCCACGGGATGACGAACAGCACGGAGGTCTCGGTGCGCAGGATCAGCCCTGCGTCGCCGGTGATCTTCTCCCGCGGAACGACGATGTGGACGCCTTTGGACGCGCGGACCTGAAAGCGTCCCCTCCCCCCCGACATCGCCTGGATCTCGTCGGTCCAGACGCCGGTGCAGTTGATGACGACGCCGGCCCGAACGCTCGTCTCCCGACCGTCCTCCGAATCGCGCAGGACGACCCCGACGACGCGGTCGGCCTCGCGGGTGAATCCGACGGCCTGCGTGGACGAGCGGGCGACCGCGCCGTAGCGCGCGGCCGTCCGCGCCACTGTGAGGGTGTGCCGGGCATCGTCGGCCTGGGCGTCGAAGTAGCGCACGGCGCCGACGAAGGCGTCGTTCTTGATGCCGGGGAAGACGCGCAGCGCAGCGCGGCGGGACAAATGCTTCTGACCGGGCAGGCTGCTGCGTCCGCCGATCGTGTCGTACAGCGCCAGGCCGGCCGCGACGTAAGGACGTTCCCAGCCTCGGTGGGTGAGCGGGTAGAGGAAGGGCACCGGCTTGACCAGGTGCGGCGCGAGACGGGTCGTCATCAGTTCGCGCTCGTGCAAGGCCTCGCGGACGAGCCCGAACTCGAGTTGCTCGAGGTAGCGCAGCCCACCGTGGAACAGCTTCGACGACCGACTCGACGTCCCGGCCGCCCAGTCCCGTGCCTCGATCAGGGCTACCGACAGGCCGCGGGTCGCCGCGTCGAGGGCCGCACCGGCGCCGGTCACCCCGCCACCGATGACGACGACATCGAATTCGTCGTGCTCGAAGCGCGACCACGCCGCGGCGCGGTAGGCCTCATCCAGGCGGGAGGCAGCGCCCCCTCGGGGAATCTGGGGGATCGACAGGACCTGCGGGACGTAAGCCACGACCGAAACGCTACTGGAACAGCCTCGGCCGTCGCCGTGTTGATCCTGATATGACCGCAACCCGTTCCGCCACCCTCGCCCCGCTTCCGGTGTCCGTCCTTGACCTCGCACCGGTGGCCGAAGGTTCGACCGCGAGCGACGCGGTCCGGGCGACGATCGCGCTGGCGCAGCGGGCCGACGAGCTGGGCTTCAGCCGGTTCTGGGTCGCCGAGCATCACAGCATGCCGGGTATCGCGAGTTCGGCCCCAGCAGTACTGATCGGGGCGATCGCTGCGGCGACCGAACGCATCCGGGTCGGCTCGGGTGGCGTGATGCTGCCCAACCACGCACCGTTGGCCATCGCCGAGCAGTTCGGGACGCTCGCCGTGCTGCACCCCGGACGTATCGATCTCGGCCTCGGCCGGGCGCCGGGCAGTGACGGCCTCACCGCCACCGCGCTGCGTGGCCGTGGCGCTCAACTCGGCGCCGACGACTTCCCCGAGCAACTCGGCGAACTGGCCTGCTTCCTGTCCGGCCATTTCCCGGCCGGGCATCCATACGCCCACCGCGTGAGCGCGGTCCCGGCAGCCGATCCGCAGCCGCCGCTGTGGCTGCTCGGCTCGTCGCTCTACAGCGCCGAACTCGCCGGGCTGCTCGGGCTGCCCTTCGGTTTCGCGCACCACTTCAGCGGTCATCACACCCTTGCCGGGCTCGCGAAGTACCGCGCCTCGTTCCGGCCCGGCGGACTGCTGGAGCAGCCCTACGCGATGGTCACCGTCCAGGTCGTCTGCGCCGATACCGACGCCCAGGCCGACCGGCTCGCGCTGCCGTCCGCGCTGTCGTTCCTGCGGTTGCGGCAGGGCAACCCGGGGCGACTGCCCACCCCCGAGCAGGCTGCTGCCCACGCGTGGACGCCGCCGGAGCAGCAGTTCGTCCTGCAACGTCGCGATGGCCAGGCCATCGGCTCACCGGACACCGTCCGCGCATCGTTGGCCCGCCTCATCGACGACACCGA
>JBDTFN010000078.1:0-6921 GCA_039937915.1 Jatrophihabitans sp.
TCCGGATGCCCCTCGATCGAGCAGGCCAACGCCAGGACCCCTGCGTCGTCGAGAATCTCGGGCCCGTCGTCGACCAGTGCACGCGCAAGCAACACGCCGGCCACGATGGCCGCGGCCGACGAGCCGAGTCCCCGACCGTGCGGGATCCGGTTCACACATGCGATCGCGAGGCCCGGTGGCGCCACCGCCATCGCGTCGAAGGCCGACCGCATCGCCCGCACGAGCAGGTGGGACTCGTCGCGCGGAACGACCTCGCTCCCCTCCCCCTCGACGTCGACGAGTAAATCTCCGTCGCTGACCTGCCCGCGGACGTCGTCATAGAGCCCGAGCGCGAGGCCGAGGGCATCGAACCCGGGGCCGAGATTGGCGCAGGTGGCCGGTACCCGCACCCGGACCGGTCCGTCGACGAACCCCACGGGGTCAGTCCAGCCCCAGGTGAACCGCCGCAGCATGGGCGTCGACCGGAACGGTGATCGGTTTGGGTGCCCCGGAGATCGCCCAGTCCGGATCCTTGAGCCCGTTGCCGGTGACCGTGCAGACCACCGACGACCCCTTCGGCAGACGTCCGTCAGCCGCGGTCATCAACAGCCCGGCCACGCTCGCCGCCGATGCGGGCTCAACGAACACGGCTTCGCTGCGCGCGACCAGCCGGTAGGCCTCAAGAATTTGTTTATCGGTGACGGCGTCGATCAGTCCCCCCGACTCGTCCCGGGCATTCTCAGCTTGCGTCCATGACGCCGGGTTGCCGATACGGATCGCCGTCGCGATCGTGGTCGGTCGCAGGACCGGCGCTCCCATGACGATCGGGGCAGCACCGGCGGCCTGGAAGCCGAACATCCGCGGCGTCGTGTCGACGATCCCGTCCTTCGCGTACTCCTGGTAACCCATCCAGTAAGCGGTGATGTTGCCGGCGTTGCCGACCGGGATGCAGTGCACATCCGGCGGTGAACCGAGAACATCGCAGATCTCGAAGGCCGCGGTCTTCTGGCCCTGCAGCCGGTAGGGGTTGACCGAGTTCACCAGCGATACCGGGTAGTCGACCGCGAGCTTCTGCGCGAGTTCGAGGCAGTCGTCGAAGTTGCCGTCGACCTGCAGCAGTTTTGCCCCGTGGACGAGGGCCTGGGCCATCTTGCCCAAGGCGATCTTGCCCTGGGGTACGAGCACCGCGCACGTCATGCCGGCCCGGACCGCATAGGCCGCAGCGCTCGCCGAGGTGTTGCCGGTGGACGCGCAGATGACCGCCTGCGCGCCTTCCTCTGCCGCCTTGGAAATGGCCATGGTCATGCCGCGATCCTTGAACGACCCGGTCGGGTTGGCGCCCTCGACCTTGAGGTAGACCGTGCAACCGGTGCGCTCGGAGAGCACCTTCGCCGGCACCAGCGGGGTGTTGCCCTCGAACAGGGTCACGACTGGCGTCTCGGCCGAGACGGGTAGCCGGTCACGGTAGGCGTCGATCAGGCCGGGCCAATACTTGGGCCACTCGGTTCGGATCACGTCACCAGCCCTCCATTCCCTCGACGCGCATGACGCTCGCGGCCCGTCCGACGTTGTCCATATGGGCGAGTTTCTCCACCGTCCGGTTGAGGGCGGCGTCGGTAGCGGCGTGGGTGACCAGCACGAGGGTCGCCGCATCACCGCGCCCCTCCTGCCGGACAGTCTGGATGCTGACGCCCTCCTCGGCGAACGCGTTCGCCACAGCGGCCAGCACACCAGGCTGATCGGCGACGTCGAGCGCGACGTGATAGCGGGTAGTGACCTCCCCCATCGGCTGGACCGGCAGATCGGCGTAGGCGCTCTCCCCGGCTCCCCGGCTGCCGCTCACCCGGTTGCGAGCCACCGCCACGAGGTCCCCCAGGACGGCGCTCGCCGTAGGAGCCCCCCCGGCGCCCTGCCCGTAGAACATCAACGAACCGGCCGCGTCGGCCTCGACGAACACCGCGTTGTAGGCGCCGCCGACGCTCGCGAGCGGATGTGACCGCGGGATCATCGCCGGGTGGGCGCGCACCGCGACGCGTTCGCCACCGCCGTCGGTCGTGCGCTCGCAGATCGCGAGCAGTTTCACGGTGCAGTCCATCGCCTTCGCACTGGCGATGTCGGCAGCGGTGACCTCGCCGATGCCCTCCCGGTGCACCTGCGACATCGTCACTCGGGTGTGGAAGGCCAGCCCGGCGAGGATCGCCGCCTTCGCTGCGGCGTCGTAGCCGTCGACGTCTGCGGTGGGATCGGCTTCGGCGTAGCCCAAGGCCGTCGCTTCAGCGAGTGCCTCGTCGAAACCGGCGCCGGTGGAGTCCATGCGGGACAGGATGAAATTCGTCGTGCCGTTGACGATGCCCATCACCCGGGTGATGCGATCACCGGCCAGCGACTCGCGCAGCGGTCGCAGGAGTGGGATCGCGCCGGCCACCGCGGCTTCGTAGTACAGGTCGACCCCAGCGCGCCCCGCCGCCTCGTGCAAGGTCGCCCCGTCGTCGGCGAGCAGGGCCTTGTTGGCGCTCACGACGCTCTTTCCCGCAGCCAGCGCCGCGAGCAGCAGACTGCGGGCCGGTTCGATCCCGCCGATGACCTCGACGACGAGGTCGACGTCCTCGCGGGTGACGAGGGTCTGCGCGTCGGTGGTGAGCAGGTCGGCCGGGATGCTGGGATGCCGATGCGGGCGGCGCACCGCAACACCGGCGAGTTCCAACCTCGCACCGACGCGCTGCGCGAGGTCATCGGCCTGCTCGACGAGCAGGCGAGCCACCTCGGTGCCGACCACGCCGCAGCCGAGCAGAGCGACCTTGAGCGGGCGACTCATGCGTTGATTCCGACGTCGAGCCGGAGCAGGTCGTCCTCGGTCTCGCGACGCACGATCACCTGTGCTGTCCCCTCGTTGACCGCCACCACGGGCGGACGCGGCACGTGGTTGTAGTTGCTGGCCATGCTGTGGCAGTAGGCGCCGGTGGCGGCGACGGCGATCAGATCGCCGGGCCGGACGTCGCCGGGCAGCCATGCGTCACGCACGACCACATCTCCACTCTCGCAGTGCTTGCCGACGACCCGCGACAGGCTCGGCGGCGCCGCGGAGGATCGGTTCGCGACGGTGCAGGTGTAGGACGCGTCATACAGCGCGGTGCGGATGTTGTCGCTCATTCCGCCGTCGACGGACAGGTACCGCCGCCGCGCCCCGCCGTCGAGGGTGACGTCCTTGACCGTGCCTACCTCGTACACGGTGATCGCGCTGGGTCCGACGATCGCCCGGCCAGGCTCGACCGACAGGCGCGGCATCCGAAGTCCGACCGACGCGCACTCGAGTTCGACGATGCCGTTGAGCCGTTCAAGGATCTGCTTCGGTGTCTCGGGGTCGTCGCCGGGCACGTAGGCGATGCCCAGCCCACCGCCCAGGTTGATCTCCTCGACCTGGACGCCGTGGACGTCGCGGATCGTCGCGGCCAGGCTCACCACGCGGTGCGCGGCGACCTCGAATCCGGCGGTCTCGAAGATCTGCGAACCGATGTGCGAGTGCAGCCCGGCGAAGTACAGCGAGTCCGAGGCGAGAACCGCGGCCACCGCACGCGCTGCCGAACCGTCGCGCAACGAGAAGCCGAACTTCTGGTCCTCGTGCGCTGTCGCGATGAACTCGTGGGTGTGAGCCTCGACCCCGACCGTGACGCGGACGAGCACCCGCTGGCGCACCCCTGCGGTCGCGGCGACCGCGGTGAGGCGGTGGATCTCGTCGAACGAGTCGACGATGATGTGCCCGACCCCGGCCTCGACCGCCCGGGTGAGTTCGAGGGCGGACTTGTTGTTGCCGTGCAGGGCGAGGCGCTGCGGGGGAAATCGGGCAGCGAGAGCTACGGCGAGTTCGCCGCCGGTGCAGACGTCCAGACCAAGGCCCTCATCGGCGATCCAGCGTGCCACGGTCGTACACAGGAAGGCCTTGCCCGCGTAGTAGACGTCCACTCCGTCGAAGGCCGCGGTATAGGCGCGGGCGCGCCCCCGCAGATCGGCCTCGTCCAGGAACAGTGCCGGGGTGCCGTACTCCGCGGCCAGTGCCGGCACCGCGACGCCCCCGAGGTGCAGGACGCCGTCGATGCGAACGGCGGACTCCGGCCAGATGGCCGGATCAAGGGCATTGACGTCCTCTGGCTGTGAGGACTGGGACGCCACGGACATCACGTCTCCGTGGCGTGGCCCGGCCGGGTGCGCGTTTCTCGACATGGCTACATCCGCTCCGGGGCGGCGACACCGAGCAGACCGAGCCCGTTGGACAACACTGTGCGCGCGGCATCGTTGAGCCAGGCCCGGGTTCGGTTCGCCGAGGTGACCGGGGCGTCGCCCTTGGGCGTGACCCGGCACTCGTCAGTGTCGTACCAGCGGTGGTACGTGCCGGCCAGGCTCTCGAGGTAGTGCGCGATGCGGTGCGGCGCGCGCAGACTCGCAGCGGCGTCGACGATGCGCGGGTACTCACCGAGCGCCGTGAGCAGTGCTGCGTCGGACGGGTTGGTCAGCAGGTCGGGCTCGAAGACGTCCAACCCGATACCGAAGGACTCGGCGTTGCGCGCCACGTTGCAGGTGCGCGCGTGGGCGTACTGCACGTAGAAGACGGGGTTCTCGTTGGAGCGTTTCGTGAGTAGGTCCAAGTCCACGTCCAGGGACGTGTCGATGGCCGAGCGGGCCAACGAGTACCGCCCGGCGTCGACACCCACGGCGTCCACAAGGTCGTCGATGGTGATGATGTTGCCGGCCCGCTTGCCCATCCGCACCGGCTTGCCGTCCTTGACGAGGTTCACCATCTGCCCGATCAGCACCTCGACGGTGTCCGGGTCGTCCTCGAAGGCGGCCGCACCGGCCTTGAGACGTGCGACGTAGCCGTGGTGGTCTGCGCCGAGGATGTAGATGAGCAGATCGAAGCCGCGCTCGCGCTTGTTGCGAAAGTACGCGAGGTCCCCGGCGATGTAGGCGGTGTTGCCGTCGCTCTTGATGACGACGCGGTCCTTGTCGTCTCCGAACTCCGTCGAGCGCAGCCACCAGGCGTTGTCCTCGTAGAACAGGCGTCCCGACTGCTTCAGCGTCTCGACGGCGGCGTCGACAGCGCCCGATTCGTGCAGCGAACTCTCCAAGAAGTAGGTGTCGAACTCGACGCCGAAGCGAGCCAGCGCGTCCTTGACCTCGCCGAACATCAACTCGACACCCTGACGGCGGAACACCTCCTGCGCCTCGTCGCGCGGTAGTTCGAGAACGCCGGGTGAGGCCGCGACGACCCGCGCGGCGATGTCGTCGACGTAGCTGCCCGGGTAGCCGTCCTCCGGGGTCGGTTCGCCGTGGGCGCGGGCGAGCAACGAGCGGGCGAAGCGATCGATCTGGTTGCCCGCGTCGTTGAAGTAGTACTCCCGGCTCACTGACGCCCCGGTCGCTTCGAGGATGCGCGCCAACGCGTCACCGACTGCGGCCCACCGCGTGCTCGCCAGGGTGACCGGACCGGTGGGGTTGGCCGAGACGAACTCAAGGTTGATCCGGGTTCCGGCGAGATGGTCCGAACGGCCATAGCGCTCCCCCGCCTCGACGATGTCGCGAGCGAGAGCACCCAGGGACGCGGCGGCCAGGGTGACGTTGAGGAAGCCCGGCCCGGCGACGTCCACCCTCGCGATGCCCTCGGCGTCGCGAAGGTGCGCCGCGATCGCCTCGGCAATCTCGCGGGGCGCCTTGCCGGCCCCCTTGGCCAGGCGCAGCGCGACGTTGGTGGCGTAGTCGCCGTGCTCAGGATTCTTCGGACGCTCGATCGCCACGTCGTCGGGCAGAGCGACGCCGAACTCGCCCGCTTGAACACAGTCCTGAACGGCGGCGAGCACGGCCGCGGCGAGATCGGCTGGAGTCACCGGTCAATCGTAGGGCCGGGCCGCGCGCCCATTCGCACAGCGCCCGTCGGTCGACGTGGAGGTTTCGGCTCGGGGTAGCGAAGCGCGACTGTGCCCGTCTGTCGTGACCCCGTGCACTGCTAGGCTTTCCGCGGTTTGGCCCCCGTAGCTCAGGGGATAGAGCACCGCCCTCCGGAGGCGGTGGCGCAGGTTCGAATCCTGCCGGGGGCACATCGCTACAGGCCCTATGCCATAGGGCCTGTAGCTATTTCTGAGCCAAGTACATGATCTCGAGTTAGGCCTCGGGTACACATCAGGAGCCAAGCGTGCGCGCTGGTTTCGGACATTCCGCGACGAAGGATCGATCCTGCGGGAAGTGTCCATTGCTTGCCGGCCAACAGACCGTCCAGGCCCGGGATCACTCCAGGGCCTGGACATCGAACTGGCACTCGCCGTCACGGGGCGAGGATGTACCGCACGCTAGCGGCCGGGGTGACCGTTCGGGTATCCACGTTGAAGGGTCCGGCGGGCCCGTTCATCTCGGTGAAGGTGATCCGGCCGCCGGCCACACCGGTCACCCAGGCAACGTGCCCGTCGCCCAAGGCGCCGTTCACACCGGGAGGGAACACCACGATCGAGTCCACCCGCGGAACCGCGCTGACCGTCCACCCGTCATGGGCCGCGTTGGTCGCCCAATACTGCGCGTTGCCGTTGTCGACCGAATCGATCAGGTAGGGGTAGAGGCCGCTGTGGGTGTGGAACTCGTTGATCGCCCACCAGGTGCACTGGCCCGCGGTCCCCTCGTTGCCCGAGGCTTTGAGTCCCGTTTTCACGGTGCTCGGCGGCGGTGTGGGGATGCTGCACCGGTTTAGGCCGGGCGAGTACCCGTCGTAGACCGGGGTGGTCAGGAGGTCGTCGGTGACGTAGGAGCCGTCCGGGAGCTTGTCCCAGATGTTGGTGCCGAAGTACGTCGAACCGGTCGTCTGGCAGGAGATCGTCACCTTCAGCCCGTGGGCAATGGTGCCGACGGTAGCGTCGGCCGTCGAGGGACCCGAGTGCTCGTTGAGGTAGGGCGACGCGGTGACGG
>JBDTFN010000079.1:0-13809 GCA_039937915.1 Jatrophihabitans sp.
GACGCAGATCCTGGGCCACCGTCGGTGCTCAGCGCCGCACTGCGGGAGCGGGCGGCGAGCGAGGTTGCGCTCGACGAGGTCGGGTTCACCCGATCCCTGCTCGCGCCGCTGGCCACCCCCGTACACGCGATCCGGGCGGTCTTCGACAACCTGCCGCACGAGACCCCGGACGAGTGGGAGCGGCTCGGCGAGCACCTGACCCGGGTTCCGCAGGCTCTGCGCGAGTACGAGGACACGCTGCGTACCGCCGCGGACGCCGGGCACGTCGTCGCCGCCCGGCAGGTCCTGGGCGCGGCGGCCCAGTGCGAGCAGTGGGTCGGGCGCGACGACTTCTACCGTCGACTCGTGGGCCCGGCGAGCGCCCCCGCACTGGATGCGGCGGCCGACACCGCCTCGACGGCCACGACCGGGTTTGCGGATTTCCTGCGCCATGAACTGCTGCTCCGGGCACCCCTCGCGGACGCGGTCGGTCGGGATCGGTACGAGGCGACGGCGAGCGCCTTCCTCGGCGATGAGGTCGATCTCGTTGAGACCTACGAGTTCGGATGGAACGAACTGGCCGAGCTGCGCGCGGAAATGACGCAGGCCGCGCGCGACCTCGGCGCTGACTCCGTCGAGCAGGCCGCCGACGACCTCGACGCCGACCCGCACCGCCGACTCGCTACCCCCGACGAACTGCTGCAGTGGGTGCGAGGACGCGTCGACGAGGTGTGCGACGCCGTCGACGGTGTCCACTTCGACCTGCCGGTTCGTGCCGCCCGTCCCGAGTGCGTGGTCTCACCCGCGGCGTCCGGGGTCATGTACTACGCGCAGCCCGACGCGGCGCTCACCCGTCCGGGCCGCATAGTCTGGTCGCCCCCGGACGGACGGCTGACCCACACCTGGCGCGAGGTCAGCACGGTCCACCACGAGGGCGTGCCGGGCCACCACCTGCAGATCACCACGGCCATGAGCGAGCCGGGTTTGCACCCGTGGCAGCGGTCCATGGCGCACGTACACGGGTACGCCGAGGGCTGGGCGCACTACGCCGAACGGTTGTGCGACGAGCTCGGTCTGCTACGCGACCCGGGGGAGCGGCTCGGGATGCTGTTCGGCCAGCAGTGGCGCGCGGCTCGGATCGTCATCGACATGGGGCTGCATCTCGACCTGCCGATCCCGCGCGACAACGGATTCACCGACGAGACCACCTGGACGCCGGAACTCGGCGTCCAGGTGCTGCGCGCGGCGTCCGGGCTGGACGAGGCCGCGGCTCGGTTCGAGGTCGATCGTTATCTCGCCTGGCCGGCCCAGGCGCTGGCCTTTCGCGTCGGGGCACGACTGTGGCGCCAGATCCGTGCCGACGCCGCACGCCGTCCAGGTTTTGATCTGCGGACCTTCCATGGCGCCGCTCTGCGGCTCGGTCCGATGGGCCTCGGCCCGCTGCGGGAGGCGATGCGAACATGAGCGACATGCAGCTCTACGACCTGCGAGTGACCGTCGAGAGCATCGAGGGCCGGTCGGTGTGCGGATTGGCGGTGGGGGACTGGTTCGAGCTGGTGAACAGCTCCGAACTGCGACTGCCCGACGGCAAGCATTTCTGCATCTTCGCGCTGCAGTCCGTTCTGCCGCTACTACCTGCCAAGCAGCGTCAACTGCCGGCCGGCGACTGGCTGGAACGCGACTCGCTGGTGTGCTGCCCCGATCCGGAAGAGCGGGTGACGATGCGGATCGAACGCATCGGTCTGCGCGACCTCGACTCGTCCGAGCTCACCTGACCCGAGGCTCAGGATGTGCCGGGGTCACTGACCGTCGCGTTCAGCGCAGTGGCGAACAGGTTCCACGCCAGGTACGGCGTGAGCAAGCCCGCCGCGGTCGGGTCTTCGGTACGCAGCCGCAGGATCTCGGCCGTGACCGCGACGTCGAGCGCCGCGATGATCGCCAATGACGCGCGTTTGTTCTCGACCCCGAAGAACGTCGGGGACCACGCACCGTTGAGCGCGAGTTGGGCGAGGTGCAGCGCCGCGGTCCGGCCGAGGGGACGCCCGGCGACCCGCCACCCGGCGGCGCCGATCATCACGTAGAGGGTGGACCACACCGGACCGAACACGCCGGCCGGCGGCGCGAACGATGGTTTCCGCAACCGGGCGTACGTCTCGGGCGCCTTGCGTGAGCCAAGTCCGCCGATCCCGGCCGCTGCTGCCACCGGAGCTACCGCGAAGAGCGTGCGTCGCCAATTCATGGTGTGGGCCTACCCGGTGCGCGGCCGGACCACTCGAAACGGCCCTCGATAGCTCAGGACAGCGCCGGAATGAGCAGCGCAGCCCCGCCGCCGAGCGCACCGAGGGTCAGCATTAGAAAGACCCCGACCCAGAGCGTCCCGGGGGTATGCGTGAGCCGTCCCAGAACGTCGGCGTCCGAGGTGCCCGACGGTCGCCGACGTCGTGACTGCTGCAGTTCGATGACAGGACGTGGCGCGGCAAGGAGCAGGAACCAGGTCCCGGCGTAGGCGAAGGCCGACTGCATCGCCGGTGCTGCCCACCACGAGACCGCGAAGACGACGGTTCCGGCGACGAGCACGGACCACAGTCCGAACCAGTTCCGAATCTGGACCAGTAGCAGGGCCAGCAGCGCCAGCACGATCCAGAGCAGGGCGACGGCATGCCCGAAATGCAGCAGTCCGGCGGCGCCGAGGCCGAGTAGTGCCGGTCCGAGGTAACCGGCCAGGGCGGTGGCGATCATGCCCGGCCCAGTGGCCCGTCCGCGGGACAGGGTGAGGCCGGAGGTGTCCGAATGTAGGCGGATTCCGCCCAGGCGCCGTCCGCTGAGCAGCGCGGCCACGCCGTGCGCCCCTTCGTGGGTGATGGTGACCAGGTGCCGGGTGCGGATCCACACCGGACGCCAGATCACCGCGAGCAGAGCAAGTACGACACAACCCGCCACCACCGACGGGTTCGGCACCGGCTGGGTGCCGACAATGATGTCCCAGACTCGCGAGACGTCACTGTGCAGGGCCATCTACCTCAGCGTGTCAGATGGGCTTGTCCGCCGCTGACGAGGGAGAGCTCGACGTCAGCCGTAGGTTCCCCGTAGGACCGTGATACCGCTGTACTCGGTCTGATGGGGCTGCTGCACGCTGACCGCGATCTGGTTGTACTGCGACATGACCTTGCTGGGCACGGTCAGTTCCTTCTTGCGGTCAGGGCTGTCGATGTAGCCCACCGGCTGCTTCTGCGTCCCGTCGGTCAACCACACCTCGTACTGCTTGCCCGCGCTGAGCGGTGGGAGTTTCGAGGCGTCGATACGCATGCGGTTGTTGCCGACCAGGACTGCGGACCCGTTCAGGGCGGCGGACTGGCCCGCGAGCGCCACTGTTCGAGTGTTCGGACCCGCGGTGTCGGACTGCGTTGCCAGATAGGTGGCACCGCCGCCGACAATGACTGCGGCCGACGCGGCGACGGCGACCAGCGCACGTCGACTACGCAGGTGGTGCACCCGGGTCGGCGTCACGTCCTCGGCCCGGGCCTCGGCGAAGACTTTGCTCAGGTCGGGCAGTGCGCTGATCGGCGGCAGTTCGACGACGTTGTCGTCGCTGCTGTCCTTCGGGGCGACGATCTCGGGGGCGAAGCGGTGTGCCGACATCAGGGACGCGTGGGCGACGACGGCAGACACCAGCTCCTGCTGGCAGTCCACACAGGACCGCAAGTGCGTGGCCGCCTCGAGCACGACGGCGCGGGTGGCGTCGCCGGTGAGCAGGAGCGGAAGATCGTCGGAGAGGTGGTTGTTGGTCATCGCCGCCTCGTATTCTCGAGCAGACCGGACATGCGCTGGAGCCCGCGCGCAGTCCGAGTTTTGACTGTGCCGAGCGGGATGTCGAGAGCGACGGCGATCTCGGTCTGGGTGTAGCCCTCGAAGTATGCGAGTTCGATGACCTCGCGCTGCAACACCGGGAGCATGTCCAGCGCACCGCGGACCTCGTCGGCCCAGACAAGCCGCTCGGCGATCTCGCGTCCGTCGTCGCCGGTGATCTCGCGCATGGAGTCCAGCGGAACGACCACGTCCCGACGTTTGCGCAGGTGGTCGATGGCCCGTTTGCGGGCGATGCTGAGAACCCAGCCGCGCAGCGACTGATCCGGGTCGTAACGCTCGTGCACGCGCCAGACCTCGTAGAAGACGCGCTGCATGACGTCTTCGATGTCCGGCTGCGGAACGTAGCGGCTCAGGTAGGACATGACCAGGGGCCCGAGCGTCCGATAGGCGTCTTCCAACGCCTCCGGCTGGCCCCGGTTGAGGCGTTCACCGATTTCGGCGAGTGCGGACTCCATAGAAACTTGTTCGTTGTGGGGCTCGCTCACGGTTCCATCATTTCGTCAGTGGGCGACTCACCCCGGAACCACACGCCCGGAGACTTCGGCCAGGGTGAGGGTTCCCGCGGAAGCCCGGATCGTCACCTCGTCTCCGTCGGCCAACCACAGCCGCGTCGAACCATCGTTAAGTTCGACCGGTTCCGTGCCGTTCCAACCCAGTTCGAGCAGGCAGCCCCGCTGGCCGCGTTCGGGCCCGCTCACCGTCCCCGAGGCGTAAAGATCACCTGTGCGCACCGGGGCGCCGTTGGACGTCAGGTGGGCCAGCATCTGCGCCCACGTCCAATAAAGGGCGCGAAAAACGGGGCGACTCACGACCGTCGCGTTGATCGAGACCTCCAGCTGCAGGTCGAGTCCGTGTCCCGGATCACTCTCGCGCAAGTGAGCGGCCGGGACGGGGTCCTGCACGGTCGTGACGCGCGCGGACTCCAGAGCGGCCATCGGCGTGATCCACGCCGACACGGAGGTTGCGAACGACTTGCCCAGGAAAGGTCCGAGCGGGACGGTCTCGTACCCCTGGACGTCGCGGGCGGACCAGTCATTGACCAGGCACACGCCGAAGACGTGCTCGTCAGCCTCGGCCACCGTGATGCGGCGTCCGGGTCGGCCGATCACGAAGCCCACCTCGGCCTCGAAGTCCAACCGTCGCGTCGAGGTGAAGGTGTTGTCGTCGACCATGCCCGCTGGTCGCTCGATGTCGGTGCCCGAGACGACCACCGAGCCAGAGCGGCCGTGGTAGCCGATCGGTACCCGCTTCCAGTGACTCGGCAAGGGCGCCGCGCCCGGCCGGAACATCCGTCCGGCGTTCGTGGCGTGGTGCTCCGACGCGTAGAAGTCCACGAAATCGGCGACGGAGAACGCCAGGACGGGACGAAGGGTGTCCAGCGGCACGAGGTCGACGCGGTCCGCGACGAGCGTCTCGATCACCCGGCCCCGCACGTCGTCCCATCCGTCCGGGCCGGTCGCCAGGAAGGAATCGAGCGTGCCCTCCGCGAAGAGTTCGGCATTAATTGCCCCGAGGTCGAGCACGGAGTCCTCGAAGCGCACCGCCGCGAAGCGTCGTCCGTCGGCTGCGATCACTGACCCGTAGGGCAGATTGTCGATCCCGAAACTCAGCGCGACCACGACCAGGCGTAGGCGCCGTCGTCGCAGGCCCGGCCGCCCTCGCCGAGTCGCAGCGGACGGAAGGTGTCCACCATGACCGCGAGTTCATCGACCTCGACGACCCCGATGGACCGCTCGTAGGCGCCCGGCTGGGGTCCGTGGGAGTGGCCGCCCGGATGCAGGCTGATCGACCCCACGCCGATGCCCGAGCCGCGCCGGGCCTCGTAGTCGCCGCCGCAGTAGAACATCACCTCGTCGCTGTCGACGTTCGCGTGGTAGTAGGGCACCGGGATCGACAGCGGGTGGTAGTCGACCTTGCGCGGGACGAAATTGCAGATGACGAAGTTGGCGCCTTCGAACACTTGGTGCACCGGTGGCGGCTGGTGCACGCGTCCGGTGATCGGCTCGTAGTCGGCGACGTTGAACGTGTACGGGTACAGACAGCCGTCCCAGCCGATGATGTCGAAGGGGTGATGCGGCAGGACGTGCACCGACCCAGCGATGCCCGATGGCCCGGAGCCGCGGTGTTTGACGAACACCTCGGTCTCGACGGCGTCGTGGATGCCGATGTCACCGGGCCCGTGCAGGTCTCGTTCGCAGTACGGCGCGTTTTCGAGCAGTTGCCCGAATCTCGACAGATAGCGATGCGGCGGGCTGATGTGCGAGTTCCCCTCGATGCAGTAGGCCCGCACAGGGCCGTCGGGGACCCAGCGGTGGGTGGTGCCACGGGGCATCAGCACGTAATCGCCGGTGCGGAACGGCAGCGGGCCGAAGACTGTCTGGCATACCCCCGTCCCGTCCTCGATGTAGACGCACTCGTCGCCCACGGAGTTGCGGTAATACGGCGAGGCCGAGTCGCCCATCGCGTAGGAGATCCGGACGTCGTCGTTGCCCAGCACGAGTCGGCGGTCCAGCACGAGATCTGCACCGGCGTCGAACAGCGTATGAAGCTTCAAATGCCGGGGGAGCAGCGGCTCGTTCGGCGTCGTCGTCAGGTCGGGTAGATCCCACACCCGTGCCGAGGCGAGGGCCGACGGAATGTGCCGGTGGTAGAGCAGCGAGGAGTCCGAGGAGAAGCCTTCCTCGCCCATCAGTTCCTCGTAGAACAGCCGGTCGTCGGCGTCGCGGTGCTGGGTGTGCCGCTTGGGCGGGATGCTGCCGCGGTGCTGGTAGTACGCCATGCCGTCCAGACTGGCACGGATCGGCGCCGGTCGAACAGCTACCGGGCGATCTCCCAAATGTGCCCGGCCGGATCACGGAAGCTCGCCGTCCGAACGCCCCACGGCCGATCGACCGGGCCGTTGAGCAGTTCCACCCCTCGGCCCGTCAGTTGCGCGCACGCCCGGTCCACGTCCTCGACCGGAACGGTGATCTGAAAGCGGGCGCCAGAGTCCGCCGTAGCGACCTGTGCCGGCTCGATCAGTTCCGGCGCTGCACTCGTCCGGAGCAGGTTGATCAGCGTGGGTCCGAATCGGAAGACTGCCGAGTCGTCATCCTCGAAGGTGATGGGCAGCGAGAGCGCGTCCTGGTAGAAGCCCTTGGCCTTGTCGAGGTCCTCGACGAACAGCGTGATCGCACCGATGACCGGGCCGCCGGGTGCCCAGTCGGTCATCAGCGCTTGTCGGTCGGGACGTACTCCCGCTCGGTGGCTCCGATGTAGAGCTGACGGGGCCGGCCGATGCGCGTCGACTCGTCGTTGATCATCTCGTTCCACTGGGCGATCCAGCCCGGCAGGCGGCCGATCGCGAACAGAACCGTGAACATCCGGGTCGGGAAGCCCATCGCCCGATAGATGAGGCCGGTGTAGAAGTCGACGTTCGGGTACAGGTGGCGCTCGATGAAGTAGTCGTCCTCGAGGGCGTGCTGCTCGAGCTTCATGGCGATGTCGAGCAGATCGTCGCTCTTGCCCAGTGCTTTGAGCACCTCGTCGGCCGACTGCTTGACGATCGCTGCGCGCGGGTCGTAGCTCTTGTAGACCCGGTGGCCGAAGCCCATGAGCTTGACGCCGTCCTCCTTGTTCTTGACCATCTTCACGAAGTTGTCGACATCACCCCCTTGCTCCTTGATCGCTTGGAGCATCTCCAGGACGGACTGGTTCGCGCCGCCGTGCAACGGGCCGAAGAGGGCGTTGATGCCCGCCGACACGGAGGCGAACAGGTTCGCGTGCGAGGAGCCGACGAGCCGGACGGTCGAGGTGGAGCAGTTCTGTTCGTGGTCGGCGTGCAGGATGAACAGCCGGTCGAGCGCGCGTGCCAATGCCGGGTCGACGTCGTAGGGCTCGGCCGGGAAGCCGAAGGTCATGCGCAGGAAGTTCTCGACCAGCCCGAGCGAGTTGTCCGGGTAGAGGAAGGGCTGGCCCACGCTCTTCTTGTAGGCGTAGGCAGCGATTGTCGGCAGTTTGGCCAGCAACCGATACGTCGACAGTTCGACGTCGGCGGGGTCGAACGGATTCAACGAGTCCTGGTAGAAGGTCGAGAGCGCTGATACGGCCGAGGACAGCACCGGCATCGGGTGCGCGTCGCTCGGGAATCCATCGAAGAAGCGCTTCATGTCCTCGTGCAGCAACGTGTGGCGGCTGATGTTGGTCTCGAACTTGCTCAGCTCGTCGGCGGTGGGTAGTTCGCCGTTGATGAGCAAGTAGCTGGTCTCGATGAAGCTCGAGTGTTCGGCCAACTGGTCGATCGGGTAGCCGCGGTAACGAAGGATGCCCGCGTCACCGTCGATGTAGGTGATCTCGGACGCGCACGACGCAGTGTTGGCGAACCCCGGGTCGTAGGTGACCGTCCCGGTCTTGGCCAACATCTTGCCGATATCCGCGCCGCCCGCGCCTTCGGCGGCAGGTCTCAGGGTCAGTTCCAGCGGTTCCTTGCCCGGTACGGTCAGTACGGCAGGCTGGGCATCCTCGGACATGGGTCCCCTTTTCAGCAGTGACGACTCAACTGAGTCGAACCTACCCAAGAGTTGGGCAACTCACCGGGTGAGGTTCTGCAAACGCACCTGGCCGCGCGCGACGAGGCGTTCATCGTCATTGAACACCTCGACGAGCCAGAGTTGCTGGCTACGTCCGCGGTGGATCGGCTTGGCGGTGGCGGTGAGCCTTCCTTCGGTGACCGAGCTCAGGAAGTCGGTCTGATTCGACACCCCGACCACCCGGCCGCGGTCGCCGAACCAGATGGCGGCTCCGATGCTCGCGCTCGATTCGATGACCGCGCAGTACGTCCCACCGTGCACGATCCCGTAGGGCTGCAGATGCTGCGGACCGACGGTCCAGCTCACGATCACGTGATCCTCATCGGCTTCGACGATCTCGAAACCGAGCGTCTTGTCCAGGCCGGCTTGCACGATCTGCGCGATGTCCTCTGCGGTCATTGGCATCCGGCGACCGTATCAAGGGCACCGTGGGACGAAAATCTGCGGCACCGAGTGGACAGGGTCTAGGTCGCCGCTACGATTTCGCTCTGCGGTCAAGGGGTGGTGGGGTGTTGGAACGCACGGGCAAGAACACCCTCGGCGACCCGTCCTTCGACCGGTACGCCCGGCTGGTGCGGGCCATCCTCGACGTGCCGGTCGCGCTGGTCTCGCTGGTAGAGCCCGATCGCCAGGTGTTCGTCGGGCAGGACGGGCTGGCGGCACCGCTGGATCAGGAGCGCACCACGCCGTTGTCACAATCGATCTGCCAGTACGTGGTGGCGGACTCAGCGCCGGTCATCCTGCCCGACACCCGACTCAGCAGTCGGTTGGTGGGCCACGGAGCGGTCGTGGACCTCAAGGTGCTGGCCTATGCCGGCTACCCGCTCACCGACGGCACCGGCACGATAGTGGGGTCGCTGTGCGCCCTTGATTACGAGACCCGGGACTGGGAATCTGCCGAGCTCGCAGTACTCGAGGATCTCGCCGCGGCCTGTTCGGCCGAGCTCGAGCTGCGGGAGAAGAGCCGGTTGGCCCTGGTGATGAGCCGCGCGCTGCAGGACGCGGGTGAAGCGGCGCAGCTACTGCTGAACCTCAGCGAGGACCTCGCCCGGACCCGCACCCTGGCCGAGGTCGCGGCGGCCCTGCACCAGATCGCCCTGCGACAACTCGGCGCGGTGCACGCCGGACTATGGATCGTCGCCGACGCCCGCGCCCGCTACGTGGACAACCCGACGCAGGTCTGGGCCCGGGCCGCGCACCACACGGTGTTCGGGATCAACGACGACAACCCGATCGGGTCGGCGATCCTCGGCGGGGCGCCGGTCTACTACGCGGCTCGCGCGGAGCAGGATTTGCGGCACCCCGGGTTGCGGGACGAGGACCAGCCCGGGGACGGCGAGGCGCGAACATTCCTGCCGCTACTGGTTGCCGGAGAGGTACTCGGCTGCCTGGTCATCATGTGGCCGGATGAGGTCGATTTCGACAAGCGCACCCGGTCGGTGCTGCGAACGTTGACCGCCTACACCGCTCAGGCAGTTCAACGCTGCCTTCTGCTCGACGAGCGGGTCACCGTCGCGACCACTCTGCAGAACGCGATGCTGTCACGCCTGCCCACGATCGACGGTGTTGATCTCGCCGCCCGGTACCGAACGGCGGCCGAGACCGAGAAGGTCGGTGGTGATTGGTACGACGTCGTAGCCGGTCGCGACGGAACCGTCGCACTCGTCATCGGCGACGTCGTCGGTCATGACATCGTCGCGGCCGCCACGATGGGCCAGCTGCGCAACATGCTGCGCGCCTTCGTGTGGGACAACGCGAGCGGCCCGAGCAGCGTCATGACCCGGCTGGACCGTTCGATCCGCGATTTTGAGGTCGGTGCACTGGCGACTTCGGCCCTGCTGATGCTCGGGCCCGATGACGGCCGGTCGGGACGCTCCCTCGTCTGGACGAATGCCGGTCATCCCGCTCCCATCGTGATCTCACCGGACGGACAGGCCAGTTCCTTGGACGGCGACCGCACCGACTGCATGCTCGGGGTCGCGCCGGACACAGTCCGTTCCGAGCACCGTGCTTCAGTTGCTCCCGGGTCGACGATTCTGCTGTTCACCGACGGACTCATCGAATCCCGAAGCCAGGATCTCGACGCCGGACGCGCGCTGCTGCTGGCCTCGGCGCAGCGGCATCACGCGTTGCCCGTTGCCGACCTCGTCGACGCCGTGCTGGCCGATCTGCTGGACGAACACCCACCCGATGACGTGGCCGTGCTCGCCGTCCGGGTAGGGCCCGACCCGCACTCGGATTAGGGGATCGGTTCGGTGCCGCTCAGGCCGATGCCTCCCGCAGCGGCTCCGAGTCGGCGGGCGTGACCGTGAACTGCACGACGCCGTCGTCGATCGGCTTGCGGGTGAGCATCGGTGCGTCGTGCAGGTAGTTGTGCCGAACCTTCCAAGGCCCGTTCGTGCCCTGGCGGGGCATGTGGTCGTTGCCGCGGCGGACGTACCCGGAGTTCAGTGCTCCCAGCACCGACCCCTCGTCCCGATCGCTGTCCACGGCGTGTACGACGACCTGATTCCACCCGTGCTCGTCCATATGGGTGAGCAGCCGACAGATGTACTCCGAGGAGATGTCGGCCTTGAGGGTCCAGGAGGCGTTGACGTAGCCGAAGATCATGGCTGCGTTGGGGACGCCCTCGAGCAAGACGCCCTTGTAGGTAACGCGTCGGTTGAGCACGACCGGTTCGCCGTCGACCTCGACGCTCGCGCCGCCCAGCATCTGAACCGTGAGCCCGGTAGCACTCACGATGACGTCGGCCTTCAGCTCGGCGCCGGACTCTAGACGGATCCCGCCCGCGGTGAAATGGTCGATCCGGTCGGTGACAACGTCGGCCCGGCCGGACCGGATGGTCTTGAACAGGTCACCGTCGGGCACCACGCACAGGCGCTGATCCCACGGGTCGTACTCAGGAGTGAAGTGTTTGACGTCCGACGTCCCCTTGAGCTGCCGTTTTGCACCCTTGATCACGATGCCACGCATGATCCCCGGCCGGGCCTTGGCCAGGGCGTACATGGCTCGCTGAATCCCGATGTTGCGCGCCCGCGCCAGTTTGTACACCACGCCGGCCGGCAGCACCTTGCGCAGCCCGGCGGAGATCTTGTCGACCGCCGGCAGCGAGACGACATAGCTGGGGGAGCGCTGGAGCATCGTGACGTGAGCTGCGGTCGTCGCCATGGCAGGCACCAGGGTGATCGCGGTGGCGCCGCTGCCGATGATGACCACCGACTTGTCGGCGTAATCGAGGTCCTCGGGCCAGTGCTGCGGGTGGACGATCTGCCCGGCAAAGTCCTCCTCACCCGGAAACTGTGGTCGGAAACCCTCGTCGTAGTTGTAATAGCCGGTGCCGGCGACGAGGAACCCGGCGGTGAAACGTTCGGTGTGACCGGTCGACTCCCGCAGCGCGTCGATGGTCCACAGTCCCGTGGCTGACGACCACGACGCACGGGTCACTTTGAGCCCGAACCGAATGTTCTTCTCGACGTCGTACTCGCTGGCGGTCGCCTGCACGTACTCGCGGATAGAGGTGCCGTCGGCGAGGATCTTGGTGGCGAGCCACGGACGGAAGCTGAAGCCGAAGGTGAACATGTCCGAGTCCGAACGGATGCCCGGATAGCGGAACAGGTCCCAGGTGCCGCCGATCGCGTCGCGACGTTCGAGAATCGTGTACGTCTTGCCGGGGCAGTCGCGCGTCAGGTGACATGCGGCTCCGATGCCGGAGATTCCGGCTCCCACGATCAGTACGTCGACGTGCGTCTCGGACATGGCAGGACCTCCGGTTGTGCGGTACGTGCGACACGGTACTGCCTGCCTACCGCTTGCGTTTCCGCCCGCTCAGATCGTTGACCCCGAGGTGTTCGAGCAGGTTGGCCGAGAATTTATCGCCGGTGCGCGCCATCGTCTTGCTCATGACGCTACGAACGGCGCTGCCGGCCGCTCTGGGCAGCGGCAGTTCGACGTTGAGGGTGAGGCTGATCGACAGGTGGGTGCCCCCGTCGACGTCCTTGAGGATGTACCACCCGTCTGCTCCGGTCCGCTCGTACTCACCGGCCGGCGGGCAGTGCGAGTAGTCGATACGCAAGCGGTCGTCGAAAACCATCTTCTCGGTGAAGGCAGGGCTGATACCCACTCCGAGGCCCTTGATCTGCATCATGTGCCACGTCCACAGGTCGCCATCGGTTTCGATGCGGTCGAGCAGCGGAGTCAGCTTCGGTAGGAGCACGGGGTCGGTCAGCACCGCCCAGATCTCGGAACGAGGCGCGGCGACGACGGCTTCGGACTCGGTAGTCGCGGAGAAACGATTCATGGACCCAGCGTTCCCGGTTCCCCGCCTCGGTACCAAATCGCGACACCCTGCCGTGCTCGCCGACTTGCGGTACCGACAACGATAGGGACATGGGAATCGTCGCGCAGGCCTGGATCATCGCGGTGGAGCGGCTCGGCGGTGACTCGGACACGGCGGCCGCGACCGGTACCGAACTCGAGGCTCGTTACGCCGAACCGCATCGCTCCTACCACGACGCCGCGCACATCCGGGCGGTCCTGCGCGACAGCGCCCAACTCGCCCGCGACACCGGCCTGGACGGTACGGACTACGCCGTCGTGATGCTGGCGGCGTGCGCGCACGACGTCGTGTACGGGGCCGACCCGGGGCAGGACGAGCGCGCGAGCGCAGTGTGGGCGCGCGAGCAACTCACCGCAGCGGGTGTAGGCATCGAGCACATCGACCGCGTCGATCTGATCGTCCAGGCGACCGCGGGTCACCACGCCACCGACGACGACCCCGCGGCGGCCGCGCTGCTCGATGCCGACCTTGCCGTTCTCGCCTCGTCAGCTGATGACTATGCCTCCTACGTCGCCGCGGTGCGGACGGAGTACGCGGCCGCGACGCAGGAGCAATGGCGCACCGGTCGGACCGCCGTCCTCGCGGCCCTGCTCGACCGCACGTCGCTGTACGCCACCGAGGCCGCACGGACGGCCTGGGAGGCAGACGCACGCCGCAACGTCCAGGCCGAACTCGAGACGCTGGCTACTCCACCAGGAACAGCGTCGGCAGACGCCGATCCGCTTACTCCGTAGCGGCGTCTCCGGCCGGGGGATGGGCCGTGACCATCGGCGTGTCCACGCCGAGGCGACCCAGCCTGCCCGCGCCGCCCGGTGAGCCCAGCGGGTCCGGGCGCCCGGGGAGCGGCTCACTGAAGAAACGAGCATTGTCGTCGGTGAAGGATTGCCACTGCACCGGTAGATCGTCCTCGTAATAGATCGCCTCTACCGGGCACACCGGTTCGCAGGCACCGCAGTCCACGCATTCGTCCGGGTGGATGTACAGGGCCCGGCCACCCTCGTAGATGCAGTCGACCGGGCACTCCTCGACGCAGGCACGGTCCACGATGTCGATGCACGG
>JBDTFN010000080.1:0-26929 GCA_039937915.1 Jatrophihabitans sp.
GGCGACGACGGCTCAGGCGCGGGCACAGCGCCGACACTGCGCCGCACTCAGGCCACCAGCTCGACGGGATGGACCCCGCCGCGCGGTCCGGCCTGCCGCCTCGTTCTGGTCCGCCACGGGTCCACCGAGCACTCGGCCTCGATGCGTTTCTCCGGGCGCAACGACCTACCGCTGAACGAGGTCGGGACGCAGCAGGCCGCAGGGTTGGCCGTCCGCGCCTACGGCAGCGTCGCGGCCGTCATCAGTTCACCGCTACGCCGGGCCGTACAGACGGCGGAGGCGATCGCCGGCCCGCTCGGTCGCACGGTCGAGATCGACGACGATCTCGTCGAGACCGACTTCGGCCGGTGGGAGGGGCTCACCTTTGCTGAAGCCGCAACGTCCCACGGGGAGCAACTCGCCCAATGGCGCTCCTCACCGGACGTCGCGCCACCGGAAGGCGAGTCGTTCGCCACGGTCGGCCTTCGGGTGCGCCGCGCGCGTGAGCGCGTCGTGGCCGCGCACGCGGGCGAGACGGTGGTGGTGGTGTCGCACGTCACCCCGATCAAGCTGCTCGTACGGTTCGCACTCGAGGCGCCGCCGACGGCGATGTTCCGTCTGCACCTGGATACCGCGTCGGTCTCGATCATCGACTGTTTCGGCGACGGCGGCGCGTCGGTGCGTCTCGTCAACGACACCGGTCACCTCAGCTGATCGGGCCGGTCACACCCCTACCGTTCGAATGCTCAGCCACAGCGCGGCGGTCGCGGCGACGATCAACGGCGGAACGGTCAGCAGGCCGAAAACGTGGAACTGGGCCGCCCGCGGCCGGTCCGGTGCGGGGAGCAGACGCCGCCACAGCAAGGTGGCGAGCGAGCCCGGATAGGTCGCGTTCGGACCGACGTTGACCCCGATCAGCATGGCGAGGGCGAGGGGCGGGCTACCCGCCACGACCGGGATCAAGGCGAGCGTTGCCGGCAGGTTGTTCACCACATTCGCCAGGACCGCGGCAAGGGCTGCGGTACCGAGCAGGGCAAGGAACGACGTGCCGGCCGGGACGAGGTGGGTGAGTCCGGAGCCGAGGCCGTGCCGGACGACGCCGTCGACGATCACGGCCAGCGCCAGCACGAACACACAGAATCCGGGCGCAGCCGCGCGGATTAGAGGGAGGGGACGCAGCGCGTTGCCACGCCGACGGATCAGCAGGGCCGCGCAGCCGCCGCCCGCCGCCCACCAGGGGGCGATCTGCAGCGCCGAGGTGAGCGCGACCGCCGCGACCGTCGCGGCCAGCACCACCAGGGCATAGCGGGGCACCGGTTGGCCCGGTTCGGTCGGTTCGGCCTGCCCGTCGGGTGCGTTGCCGTGGGGAAGGTCGGCTCGGAAGTAGGTGCGTAATGCGATCCACTCGGCGCTGCACACCACCAGCCACGGCAGCGTCATCAGGACGGCGAATCGGCCGAAGGACAGCCCGGTCGCGGTGAACGCGAGGAGGTTGGTCAGGTTCGACACCGGCAGTAGCAAGGACCCGCTGTTGGCGAGGCGGAGGCAGGCGTAGGCGAACGGGCGTGCACGAATGCCCAGCCGCGCGGCGGCGGCCAGTACTACGGGCGTCACCAGGACGACGGTGGCGTCCAGCGTGAGTGTTGCGGTGACGCCGGCGGCAAGGACGACCACCGTCCCCAGCATGCGTCGGGCGTCGCCGTGGGCGAACCGGGTGGCCACGGCCCCGAGATGATCGAACACGCCGTCATCGGCGAGCAGATGGCCGAACAACAGGATCGCGGCCAGAAAGCCGACCGTCGGACCAATGCCGCTCAACGTCGTGAGAGCTGAGTGGAGCGGAACCACACCCAACGCGACGAGAAGGACGGCACCGGGGACGGCAACGACGGCTTCCGTGGCCCCGCGGGGTCGCAGGACGGCGAACGCGAGGCTCAGTACGAGAACGGCGAGGGCGAGTCCCTGCGCCAGACCGTCACCCACCTGCGGAACCTACCCACGGGCGCGACCTGATCCGATGTATCAGAGGAGCTCGGTGCCCTCGAACACGCCGAGCACCTCGCGGTAGAGCTCGATGCCCATCCCGTTGGGATCGCGGAAGTACAGGCTGTCATCCGCGCCGCGGTCAGGGCCGAGGTAGTCGATGCCCTCGCTCTCGAACCGGGCTTTCGCCGCCTCGAACTGTTCGGAGGTCACCGAGATGGCCAGGTGCTGCAGCGCACCGATCGTCTCGACGTACGGGCCGTGGTCGTGGCCGGGGAAGTCGAAGAAGCCGAGCAGGTTCCGATTTCCCAGATCGAAGAAGAAATGGCTCGACCCGGCGTAGTCCCGGTTCTCGACCAGTTCGACGAGGGGGAACCCGAGTACGCCCTGATAGAACCGGATCGTCTCCTCGACGTCCTGGCAGACAAACGCGGCATGGTGGATTCCACGAGCGGTGCTCGGGCCGCGAGTGGGCTGGGGCTGCAAGTACTTCTCGCGCAGTTCGTCGCGCCGGGCGCGCACTGCGTCCAACTCTGTTCCGGTCGGTTGCGGCATCGTTCGAGCGTATCCGCGTACGATTCGCGATGCGGCGGACGAGCCGACCGGACGGCTGCGTCGCGACGACCCTCTCTCGCCAGTGAGTCGCCGCGCCGAGGAAAGTCCGGACTCCATAGGGCAGGGTGGTTGTCAACGGCAACCCGGGGCGACCCGCGGGACAGTGCCACAGAAAATAGACCGCCGGTGCGCAAGCATCGGTAAGGGTGAAACGGTGGTGTAAGAGACCACCAGCGATCCGGGTGACCGGATCGGCTAGGTAAACCCCACCCGGAGCAAGGTCGAGAAGAACCCGCCATGCCGCAAGGTAGGGCAGGTTCGCGCAGACGTTCGAGGGCGGCCCGCCCGAGTCTGCGGGTAGATCGCTTGAGCCTGTCGGCAACGGCAGGCCTAGATGGATGGCCGTCACCCGGCCGCCGGTTCGCCGGCACCGGGAACAGGATCCGGCTTACAGGTCGACTCGTCCGCCGCCTGCAACCCGATCGGGGACGATGACGTGATGCACGTCCTCGCCGCTCCGGACAAGTTCAAGGGCACCGCCACGTCGACGGAAGTGGCGCATGCGATCGTCCGTGCGGCACGCGGCCTCGGGATCGAGGCGAGCGCAGTGGCGTTGTCCGATGGGGGCGACGGGCTGCTCGAGGTCTTCGGCGGTCCCAACCGCGTGACGTCGGTAACCGGTCCGGGCGGCGATGATGTCGACGCCGGATGGCGGATCGACGACGATGTGGCGGTCATCGAGAGTGCGCTCGCGTCAGGTCTGGTGCTGGCCGGGGGCGCGAGCGGAAACGACGCGGTTGTCGCAACGTCGCGCGGCACGGGTGAGCTCATCGAAGCGGCGGTGACCGCAGGCGCGCGTCGGATCGTGGTCGGGCTCGGCGGCAGCGCCTGCACCGACGGCGGTCTGGGCGCACTCGACGCGCTGTCGTCACCCACCATCGCGGCGATCGGTACCAGCGCAGTTGAACTCGTCGTCTGCTGCGACGTGCGGACTCCGTACCTCGACGCGGCCGTGGTGTACGGACCGCAGAAGGGCGCCAGTGCCGAGCAGATCGAGGACCTGTCCGACCGACTCGCGACTGCACGAGACACGTTGCGAGCCCGCTTCGACGTCGACGTCACTCGCCTCGTCGGAGGTGGCGCAGCGGGCGGCCTTGCGGGCGGGCTGGCGGCCGTGGGTGGACGACTTCGGCCGGGCTTCGAGGTGGTCGCGGAGCGGGTCGGGTTCGGCCGCCTGCTCGACGCCGCGACCCTCGTCGTCACCGGCGAAGGGCTGCTCGACGAGACCTCGTTCGACGGCAAGGTGGTCGGCGCAGTCGCAACCTGCGCGCACCAACGAGGCGTCCCCGTCCTGGCAGTGGTCGGAGATGTCGCGACTGGCTACGCACCCGCACTGGAGGTGGTCTCGCTGGTGGAACGTTTCGGGCGGCCGGCGGCGATCGGTGGCGTCCTCATCTGCGTCGAGGACGCCACCGTCGAGTTGCTCAGCCGACGTCGATGGGCTTGAGGGTGTGGATCGCCGGCGCCTCGGCCAGCCCGTCACCCGCGGCGGCGAACGTCGCCGCGATGTGGGGCGACTGCATGTGAGCGTCGAGATCGCTCTGCGCCTTCCAGGTCTCGAGGGTGACGAACGTGCCGCCCTCGGTCTGTGACTCGTAGAGGGCGTAGGAGACGCAGCCGGCTTCGTCGCGGGTGGGTGCCACCAGATCGGCGAGCGCGCCGCGGACGACGTCCTCCGAACCAGGCTTGGCCTTGATGAGCGCGACGACGACAAGATCGGACATGACGTTCCCCTCGGGTACTTGCATGGATGACACGTACCTTTGTCCTACCAGTTGGACGCGTGAACCGCTCTACATACGTTTAGGTATGTTGGATTTCGCGTGACAGTGCGCAAAAAAACGTTCCAGCGCAGCGGAGGCTGAATTCTCTGGTGCTGAACATGATCGCAACGGTGAAGCCCCTGTGGCGTAAGGGATTGACCACGAATGCTTCGCGTGCTCGCGTCGCCGTGGCAATAGCGGCCTGGACGACGCGTCGAACCGCGACGGCGCGCCGAGTTGACGGGGCCGCGCGGTCATCGTCCACTTGTTCTCAGCGACGCAGCATTCCATCGACAGTATTCGCCGAGGAGGCACACCGCATGACTGCACCTACGAAGAAGACGCCGGCTAGAAAGACCGCAGCGAAGAAGGCTCCGGCCGCGAAGAAGACGGCAGCGCCGAAGACGGTCGCGAAGAAGGCTCCGGCGACGACGGCGGCGCCGGCGAAGAAGACGGTCGCCAAGAAGGCGCCCGTAACGAAGAAGGCTCCGGCCGCGAAGAAGACGGTCGCCAAGAAGGCGCCCGCAGCGAAGAAGGCTCCGGCCGCGAAGAAGACGGTCGCCAAGAAGGCCCCAGCCGTCAAGAAGGCACCTGCCGTCAAGAAGGCACCTGCCGTCAAGAAGGCAACTGCCGTCAAGAAGGCACCGGCGTCGAAGGCGGCACCCGCGAAGAAGTCCGCCGCGAAGAAGGCCCCTGCCACCAAGGCGGCAGCGAAGAAGACGGTCGCGAAGAAGGCGCCTGCGGCCAAGAAGACGGTCGCGAAGAAGGCCCCGGCGGCCAAGAAGGCGTCCGCTGCCAAGACGGTAGCCAAGAAGGCCCCGGCGGCCAAGAAGACGGTCGCGAAGAAGGCGCCCGCGGCCAAGAAGACGGTGGCGAAGAAGGCGCCCGCGAAGAAGGCTTCGAGCTGACACCCAGCACGTGACGCATCGAGTCGCCGGTGCACCTCTGGACTTCGCAGCACTGCGAAGTGATCTGGAGGTGCCCGGCGATTTTGCACCCGATGTCCATGCTGAAGCGCGAGCGATAGCCCAGCGCGGGTCGCGTGCCGACGTTGAGCACGTCGACGCGACCGACATCCCGCTCGTCACCATCGACCCAGCCGGTAGCCGTGACCTCGACCAGGCCGTGCACATCAGCGCCGATGGCGACGGTCATGTCGTGCACTACGCGATCGCCGATGTTGCCGCCTTCGTCCTCGCCGGTGGGGCGATCGACGAGGAGGCACATCGTCGCGGCGAGACGCTCTACCTCCCCGACGGCCGCGCGCCGCTGCACCCACCCGAACTGAGCGAGGACGCCGCCAGTCTGCTGCCCGGCGTCGTCCGTCCGGCGGTCCTATGGCGGATCCGACTCGACGGCAGGGGAGCGGCCGACCAGGTCGAGGTCACCCGGGCGATGGTGCGCAGCGTGGCGCAACTCGACTACGCGGGCGTGCAGGCCCAGCTCGACTCGGGCACCCTTCCCGACCCGATCCGCGAACTTCCGACGGTCGGCCGGCGACGGCTGTCCCTGGCGCGCGAACGCCACGCGATCAACCTCGACCTGCCCGAGCAACTCGTGTCCTCCGACGGTAACGGCGGGTGGACGATCACCTTGCGCGCGCAGACGCCGGTCGAGCAGTACAACGCCGAGATCTCGCTACTGACCGGCATGTGCGCGGCACAGTTGATGCTCGATCACGGCTACGGGCTGCTGCGGACCGTGCCGCCCGCCGAGGATCGGGCCATCCACGCGCTGCGACGGGCGGCGCGGGCCCTGCACATCGACTGGCCCGATGGAATGCCGGCCGGCGACGTCCTCGACTCCGTCGACCGCAGCGACCCCAGACACATGGCCTTCGTCGAGCACGCCGTCTCGTTGTTGCGCGGGGCCGCCTACGTCGCCTTCGACGGTCAGGCGCCTGAGCAGCCCCTGCACAGCGGGATCGGTGCTCCCTACACGCACGTGACCGCACCGCTGCGTCGTCTCGTCGATCGGTACACCAGTGAGATCTGCCTGTCGGCGCAGGCCGGTTCACCCGTTCCGGAATGGGTCAGGTCGGCGCTGCCGACTCTGCCGGAGGAGATGAAACGAGCGGACCAGAAGGCGCATCAGGTCGATCGAGCTGTGGTTGACGAGACCGAGGCCTGGCTGCTGAGCGATCGTGTCGGGCAGGTCTTCGACGCGGTTGTCATCGACGCCGAGGGCGACGCGGGCACGGTCGTCCTGGACGACCCTGCGGTGCGGGCCCGATGCGACGGAACGGGGCTTCCGATCGGCGAGCGGGTGCGGGTGCGGCTCACTACAGCCGACGTACCCAGCCGATTGGTGCGGTTCGAGCGCGTAGAACGTTCAGATCAGTAGGTCACCGTCGAGCACGACGATCGCCCGTCCTCGCAGTTCGACCCGGTCGCCGTCGAGGCTCACCGACACGCGCCCTCCGCGGGCCGAGAGCTGCGCGCCGACGAGCATCGATCTGTGCAGTCGGGCGGCCCAGAAGGGGGCGAGGGCGCAGTGGGCCGAGCCGGTGACGGGATCCTCGGCCACGCCGACGCGTGGCCCGAAGAACCGGCTCACGAAGTCGTAGTCGGTGCCCGCCTGCGCGGCCGCTGTCACGATGACGCCGCGACAGTCGATGCCGCCCAGCGCAGCGATGTCCGGACGCAGGCCGGCCACGACGGCCTCGTCGGAGAGCTCGATGAGCAGGTCGTCACCACCGGTCCGGAACGCGGCGACGATCCGCGCTCCGAGCGCGTCGGCCAGTCCGCGGACGTCGACGTGCGGCGTCACGGTGAGGACGGGGAAGTCCAGGACGACACACTCGCCCTCGAGACGGGTGCGCAGCGTGCCGCTACGGGTGTGGAAGGCGAACGGCCCGTCCGCCCCGGTCACCTGCAACGCCCGCGTCGCGGCCAGCGTGGCGTGTCCACACAGGTCGACCTCGACCGCGGGGGTGAACCACCGCAGATCACGGTCCCCGTCGGCGCGCGGGGACACGAACGCGGTCTCGGCGTGTTTGAACTCTGCGGCTACCTGCTGCATCCAGCCCGGATCAGCGGGTGCGTCCAGTAACACGACACCGGCGGGATTCCCGCGAAAGGCTGCGTCGGCGAAAGCATCTATGACAAAGGCCCGCATGCGGCGAATCTAACGAACCCGAAGATCGAGGGTTAGGTGTATTCGTGCTGCGGGGCTGGGTACTGACCGCCGCGGACCTCGTCGGCGAAGCTGGCGGCGGCGTTGCGCAGAACAGAGCCGACGTCGGCGAACTCCTTGACGAACTTCGCGGGCTTGCCGCCGCAGCGAAGGCCGGCCATGTCCTGCCACACGAGGACCTGCGCGTCGCAGGACGGCCCGGCGCCGATGCCGATCGTCGGGACGTGCAGCGCCCGGGTCACCTGAGCCGCGACCTCGGACGGAACGACCTCCATGACGATCGCGAACGCACCGGCCTGCTGCAGCGCCTTGGCGTCGAGCAGCAGCCGGTGAGCGGCTTCGTCGCCACGCCCCTGCACCCGGTAGCCGCCGAGGGCGTTCACCGACTGTGGGGTGAGGCCGATGTGAGCCATGACCGGCACGCCCGCGTTGACCAGCGCCTCGACCTGGGGAGCGACGCGCGCGCCACCCTCGAGCTTGACGGCCTGGGCCCCGCCCTCCTTCATGAACCGGCTGGCACTTTCCAGCGCTTGCTGGGGCGAGGCCTGGTAGGTGCCGAAGGGCAGATCAGCCACGACCAGGGCGCGAGAGGTGCCGCGCACGACGCCCCGCACAAGGGGGAGCATTTCCTCGATGGTGACCGGCACCGTCGTGTCGTAGCCGTAGACGACGTTGGCCGCCGAGTCGCCGACGAGCAGCACCGGGATGCCGGCGTCGTCGAAGACGCGGGCGGTGGAGTAGTCGTAGGCTGTGAGCATCGGCCAGCGTTCGCCGCGATCTTTGGCTGCTTGCAGGTCGCGGATCGTGATCCGACGAGAGGTGACACTGCCGTACAGGCTGGTCTCGGTCATGGCTTGGCCTCGCTTCTTCCTCGAGGCCGACGTGTCGGTCCCCGGGCGTGTAATGCGGACGAACCAATGGTGCTACCTACTGGGCGGTAAGTCAGCTTTCTCCACCTGAGATGAGTGTCACCGCATCCACTTGACTCAGGCGCCCTCGCGCCACCGGTTGGTGATCGGCAGGCGACGGTCGCGGCCGAAGGCCTTGAAACTGACCTTGGTGCCCGGCGGGTACTGGCGTCTTTTCCACTCCGCACGATCGACCATCCGGGCGATCCGATTGACCAGTTCGCCGTCGAAGCCCTCGGCGACGATCTCGGCGACACCACGGTCACCGTCGACGTAGCGCTCGAGGATCGCGTCCAGCAGGTCGTAGTCGGGTAGCGAGTCGCTGTCGAACTGACCCGGCCGCAGCTCCGCCGATGGCGGCTTCGTGATCGAATTGGGAGGGATCGGTTGCTCCTGGTCACCGACCTGCGCCTGCTCGTTGCGCCACCGGGCGAGCTTCCAGACTAGTGACTTGGGGACGTCCTTGAGCGGCGAGAAGCCGCCGATGGAACCCGCGTCGTAGATCGTGGCGTAACCGACGGCGAGTTCGCTCTTGTTGCCTGTGGCGAGCACGAGGTGTCCCTCGGCGTTGGACAGCCCCATCAGGGTGGTGCCGCGGATCCGGGCCTGGACGTTCTCCTCGGCCACCCCGGTCAGGGTCAGGTTCGACACGAATGCGTCGACCATCTCCTTGATCGGGATGCTGCGGAAGGAGCCGCCCAGCCGAAGCATCAGATCCTCGGCGTCGGAGCGGGAGTGGTCACTGGAGTAGGCACTGGGCATGGAGACCCCGACGACGTTCGCGCCACCTAGGGCGTCCGCGGCGAGGGCCGCAACGACGGCCGAGTCGATTCCACCGGACACGCCGAGAACCACCGTGCTGAAGCCGTTCTTGATGACGTAGTCGCGCAGCCCGACAACGAGGGCGTGCCACACCTCGGCCTCGTCACAGAGCCGTGGGGCGACGTCGGCCGGGTGCACCGCACGATCGGTTGAACGACCTGCCGCCGTCGTGACCCTGGTAACCGTGAGCTTCTCGCCGACGACCTCGACCGGCGGCCCGTCTGCGGCGGTGACCGGCACGTCGACGATGTACACGCCCTCGACGAACTGTGGTGCTCGAAGGAGCACCGACCCGTCGGCGGCGACCACCATCGAGTCGCCGTCGAAGACCAGTTCGTCCTGCCCGCCGCACATGTTGACGTAGGCGATGGGCGCATTCGCCTCGACGGCGCGTCGCTGCAGCACGCTCAGCCGGACGTCGTCCTTGTTGCGCTCATAGGGCGAGCTGTTGATGTTGACGACGAGCCCGACCCCGGCTGCGCCTGCGACCGTGAACGGGCCACCGTCTTGCCATACGTCCTCGCAGACCGTGAGGGCGATGTCCACGCCGAGGTGCCGGACGACGGTGAGCGATTCTCCGTGCGCGAAGTAGCGACGTTCATCGAAGACGCCGTAGTTCGGCAGGTGATGCTTGAAATACCGCGCGGCAACCCGGCCGTTCAGCAGCAGGGCCGAGGCGTTTCGGGGCTGTCCGTCATCGTCGACATAGCCGACGATCACCGCGATCTCGCCGAGCCCGGCTTCGGCGAGGGTCAGCGCGAGACCGTCGACGCAGGAGCGCGAGGCAGCGCGGAACGACGCACGGAGCACGAGGTCCTCCACCGGGTATCCGGTCAGTGTCATCTCGGGAAAGGCGACGAGGTCCGCACCGGCATCCGCGGCGCGCCGGGCGGCAGCGACCACGGTGGCTGCGTTGCCGGTCAGGTCCCCGACTGTGGTGTTCACCTGGGCCAGTGCGAGGCGGAGGGCGGTCACTTGCCCAGTGTGACGCACCGGGTCGTGCGCTCGGATAACCGCCGGCCCGGGGCGCGCCCAGAATGCGACAACGTCGGTGATCCCACGCTGACGGTCAAGTTCAACGTCCTGACCGTGAGCGCCCTGTAATAGGAGATCAGGGCCACGTGGGCCCCGGCTCAGGAACAATGAGGCTGTCCGATACGTCCTTACTAGAACGCACGGAAGATCGACAACGGTCAGACAGAGCTACGGAGGGTATTCGATGCAGCGGGTTGAACGGGGGCCTCGGTCGGCTCAGCAGGCTCGCAGACGGGGCCGTTCGATTGCTGCGGCGGCCGGCCTTGCCGGTCTCATGACGTTGGCCGCCTGTACCTCGGGTAGTGGCGGCACCAACTCGACGTCCCCGGCGCCGAACCGTTCCTCCACCGGCGCCGGCACCAGCGCCGCGCCGACGACCGCGTCGGCCTCGGCCTCGGCTTCGCCCTCTGCCGCGAGCCAGGCATCGATCACCGCCTCGACGGTTGGGGGAAACGCGAGCGCGAATCCGGCCAAGCCGGTGACGGTCGACGTTGCTGACGGCGTGCTGCTCTCGGTCAAGCTGATGAACGGCCGCGGCAAGATTGTCGCCGGCGCGATCGCTGACGACCGCGCCTCGTGGAAGAGCACCGAGGAACTCGGATACAACAAGACCTATGAGCTCACCGCGCTGGCCCAGGACAAGGCCGGAGTGAGGATCGTCAAGCGCGAGAAGATCACGACGCTCTCGCCCGACAACATGACCCAGCCGTACTTCAACACCATCAACGGCTCGAGTCTTGAGGACGGCGGCACCTTCGGCGTCGGCATGGTCGTGGCCCTGCACTTCGACGAAGCGATCCCGGACAAAGCTGCCGCGGTGAAGGCGTTGTCGGTCACCACGTCGCCGAAGGCCGAGGGCGCCTGGTATTGGACCGATGACCAGAACGTCCACTGGCGCCCCCGCGAGTACTACCAGCCGGGCACCAAGGTGAGCGTCGCCGCGAAGGTGTACGGCGTCGATCTGGGCAGCGGCCTGTACGGCCAATCCGACCAGAACGTCTCGTTCACGATCGGACAGAAGCGGGTCGCCATCGCCAACGCCCAAACCCACCACGTCAAGGTCTACATGGGCGACAAGCTCGTCCGAACGATGCCGACGTCCATGGGTCGGGGTGGCTACATCGAGGGCGGCAAGATCGCGCTCTGGACGATGCCGGGCATCTACACGGTGATCACGCACGAGAATCCCGCGATCATGTCCTCGAGCAGTTACGGGCTCCCAGCCAGTTCGCCCTACGGTTACTCCGGGCTCGTCGTCCCCTGGGCGACCAAGATCAGTACCGACGGTATCTACCTGCATCAACTCGACTCCACCGTCAGCGTCCAGGGAAGCCAGAATGTTTCGCATGGCTGCCTGAACCTCAATCAGACCAACGCGAAGTGGTACTTCCAGCATTCACGCGTGGGCGACGTCGTCGAGGTCATCCACTCTGGCGGCCCGAAGATCAAGATCTGGCAGGGCGGCGACTGGAGCGTCCCGTGGCCCGAGTGGTCCACGGGCGGGGTTTCCTAACCCGGGCCAGTACCCTTCGCTGGTACTGAGGAAAGACAGCGGGTACTGACCCAACGCTGGAACGCCTAACAGCAGAAAAGTCGCGGAGAGGCGGGCTAGCCAATGGATCGACAGCAGGAGTTCGTGCTTCGCACCATCGAGGAGCGCAACATCCGGTTCGTCCGGCTGTGGTTCACCGATGTGCTCGGCACCCTGAAGTCGGTCGCCGTCGCTCCGGCCGAACTCGACGGCGCCTTCGAGGAGGGCATCGGCTTCGACGGCTCCGCGATCGAGGGGTTCAGCCGCGCCAGTGAGAGTGACATGCTCGCCCGCCCCGATCCCGGAACGTTTCAGATCCTGCCCGAGTCCAACGGGCGGACGCCGGACTCTGCACGGATGTTCTGCGACATTCAGATGCCCGACGGATCACCGTCCTGGGCCGATCCTCGTTACGTGTTGCGGCGCGGTTTGTCCAAGGCAGCCGACCGCGGCTTCACCTTCTACACCCATCCTGAGATCGAGTTCTTCCTGCTGAAGAATCGGCCGACAGATGGCTCAGAGCCGCTGCCGATCGACAATGGTGGCTACTTCGACATGACCAGCCACGACGTCGCCCACGATTTCCGCCGTGCCGCGGTGGGGGCGCTCGAGGGGCTGGGCATCTCGGTCGAGTTCAGCCATCACGAGGTTGCACCGGGCCAGCAAGAGATCGACCTGCGCTATGCCGACGCACTCTCGATGGCTGACAACCTGATGACCTTCCGGCACGTGATCAAGGAAGTCGCCATCGCCCACGGCGCGCATGCGACCTTCATGCCCAAGCCGTTCAAGCACCAGCCGGGCAGCGGGATGCACACCCACCTGTCGTTGTTCGAGGGTGACGAGAACGCCTTTCACGATCCCGATGACCCGCTGAACCTGTCCAAGACGGCGCGGGCCTTCATCGCCGGTCTACTCGTTCACGCGAGGGAGATCACGGCGGTCACCAATCAGTGGGTGAACTCCTACAAGCGTCTGTGGGGCTTCGCGTCGCCCGGGGCGATCGTGGAGGCGCCGACGTTCATCTGTTGGGGCCACGCGAACCGCTCCGCGCTGGTCCGGGTGCCGCGGTACAAGCCGGGAAAGGCCAACTCGACCCGCGTCGAGCTCCGTTCGCCTGACGCTTCGGCCAACCCCTACCTGGCGTTCGCGGTCATTCTCGCGGCCGGCATGAAGGGCATCGAGGACGGTTACGAACTGCCTCCAGGCGCCGAGGACGATGTGTGGATGATGTCTGACGGCGAACGCCGCGCGCTCGGATATGACGAACTGCCGCACAATCTCGCCGACGCACTCCATGCGATGGAGAACTCTGAACTGGTCGCCCAGACCCTCGGAGAGCACGTCTTCGACTTCTTCCTGCGCAACAAGCGTGAGGAATGGGTGGACTACCGGGCCGAAGTCAGCCCGTTCGAACTGCGGCGCTACCTGCCGATGCTTTGAGGCTCACTCCAGGCGCAGGATCTCGGCCGGTCGGGTGCGTTGGGCGAGCGCCTGGGTGGCCGATGCGGCCAGCACGACGACGGCGAGGACGACGACGCCGGTCGCGACCAGGGGCACCGTAGGCAGCGAGAAGGCCGGACCTGGCGGTAGATCCGGATACACGTCCAACCTCCGGTAGATGAAGCCGAACGAGCCGAGCCCGAGTGAGGATCCGGCCGTCCAACCAAGCCCGATCACGATGCCCAACTCGATCAGCAGCGAGTTGAAGTGGGTAAGTTTGGACATGCCCATCCGGCGACTCAGGACGTAGGACACCCGCCGGGTCCGGGTGCGGGCGGCGAGGCCGAACACGAGACCAGCAAGCGCCACGACCCCGATCAGGATCGCGAGGGCCTGCAGGTATCCGAAAACCCAGGTGACGGGCAGCAATCCCGTCGTACCGACGACGATCTTGGAGGTCAGCTCGAACAGGATCGAGTACTTCTTGTTCGCGGCGATCAGACCGCGTGCGGCGCCGTAGTGCTTGTTGTCCGTCCAGATCTGGTTGGTGCGCTCGGTTGCGTCATCGACATCGGCCAGTGCGCTCCGATCGACGACCACGAGCGGGAACGTCCCATTGCGCAGGCCCGGGAAGACCGCCGAAGTGGCCACGGGCTCGAGCCGGAACCGGGTGTGGCTGATCAGGAGTGCGGTGGGCTTCGTGCCGGCTCCATTGACGATGATCGCGGGCACGGTGCGGCCCGCGGCCGGCGACCGTAGCCGATCGAGCGCGTCGCGTTGGCCACTGGTGAGGAATGCGAACCGTCGGAACGTCGTCGGATCGACACCGAGCACGGTGGCGTTGGGGTTGTCGCCGAGGGTGACGTCCTGGTCATAGACCACGACCTGGGTGGCGTCGTCGTGCAGGTCGAGGATGGTTTTGCGCACCCCATAAACCTGGAGCACGTGCGGCGCGCCGAGATTGGTCTGATACTTCTGAGTGACTTCGTCACGCACCGTGTTGCGAACCGTGCTGCCATACATGAGAAGGCAGCACGGCAGCGCCGTACCGACGATGAGCCCGATGGCCACGACCCGCGACCGTGACATCCGGCGCAGGGCAAGGAAGGCGGCCGCCGGACTCCGACGTGCTGAGCGGCCGACGGCCGGCAGCAGCAGCCCGATCAACCTTCCCAGTAGGAGCAGGGCTCCCGTCGCGCCGAGGAGCGGGTAGAGAATCACCAGGGCGCTGATCCGGACGACGGTGTGGTCGATGGTGACCGCTGATGTGTCGAGGCTGGTCGCTGCGATCAGTACCGCGGTGCCGACGAGCAGCAGCTCCCACGGCACGACCGACACCCACGATGCGCGGCGCCCAGTTGTGCGTTCGCGGCCCGCCAGACCACCGATCACCGCGATCACGAGCAGGCCGAGCAGAAGTGTGCCCACGACCAGGCCGAACGCGCGCAGGGGAGCGCCGGGCTCGAACACGCTCGCCGGACCCACGGCCCGGACCAGGTATTGCGTCCCGGCGAACCCGAGACCGGCGCCGACCGCGGCGGGCAACGCGGTCTCCAGCGCCGCCTTGCCGGCCAGCGCAGGCGGACTCACCCCGCGTGCGACCAGAAGCCGAATCTCCCTGCGGCGCGCGTTCGACCAGAAGAAGCCGGCGCCGGCCACGAGTAGACCGGCAATGAGCACCCCGGCGACCTCGATGGGGACGATCGAGCCGCTGATGCCACTCTGCGCGGTGTGCGCGATCCGCGAGCTCTCGGCCAAATGCAGATCGTGCTCGGCCCCGACGCTGGCCGCGGCGACGTCCGCTCGGTCGTCGGCCACGTCGAAGGCGCCCAGCGCGCTCGTCTGCGATGACATCGGCGACCACCAGGACACCCGCACAGGGCCCGAGGCGACCCGTGACACTGTCGACGAGTCGGTCAGCAGGACCGGGCCCTGCCGCTGGTCCGGAGGCGTGGCCGCGATGGCCGCGTCCGAGGCCGCCGTGGAGACGAGCAGGTCGTTCCACGCGCACCAGTAGGGCGACAGGTTCGGAAGGGTGAACGGGTCGGGGGCGAGGTCACGGTAGATACCGGCGACCAGAATCTGCTTACTGTCCGAGGTCGTGATCGTGGCGCCGGGACGAACCCCCAGCTTGCTGGCGAAGGTGTCCGGGACCCACGCCCCCGGACGTCCGCGCGGAGTGAGGGTCGTGACATGGTCCAAGGCGCCGGAGCGGGCATAGAGGTGGATGAGGCTGGACTGCACCTGGGCCTGCCCGACCGCGACCGAGTAGCTGTCGGGCAGCTGCGCGCGTTTCATCGCCGCGATGCCGTCCCGCGTAACCGCGCCGACACCGATCGGCGGGACGAGCTTCGTCATACCGGGACGGGTGCGTTCCGGGCAGCTCTGGCCGGCCTGCGATGCGAGACTCGCCGTCCCGATCGTGGACAGGAACAGCGGTCCGGAGCCCGTCGCTGTCGCGAGGATCGCCGTCGCCGCGACGATGGCCGCGAACACGACCGGTCGGCGGATCAGGAGAATCGGTGCGCGCAGCCACGGCAGGGTGAAGGCAGCACCCCCTCGCGCTTTCGCTCGGCGGTGCGTTCGGCTCACCCTCCGGCTCCGGTGTGCACTGGTGCACCCTGATTCGCAGTGCTTGCGTCGCTCATGCGAGGACACCGTCGGTCATGTGCAGCACGACGTCGGTCCGGGCGAGAGCCTGGGCGTGATGACTGACCAGGATGCAGGCGCCGCCGCTCGCCGCGTGCTCGCGCAGCAGGTCCAGCACCACGTCACCCCAGCCGTGGTCCTGGTGCGCGGTGGGCTCGTCGGCCAGTAGCAGCCGCGGGTGCAGCAGCAGGGCCCGGGCGATCGCGATCCGTTGCTGTTCACCCAGCGAGACCTGGTCGGAGAACCGCCCGGTCAGGTGGCCGACCCCGAGCCGTTCCATCAGCTCGGTCGCGCGCGCGACCGAGTCGGCGTTGCGGCCGGTGAGCCGGGCCGGCAGCAGCACGTTCTCCAGTGCCGGCAGGTCATCGAGCAAGCCCAGCGTCTGGGGGACCAGCGCCAGGTCGGCCCAGGGCAGGTCCAACGGCGCAACGGCGCCGTCGCCGAAGCGAACCGTGCCCGCGTCGGGAGTTTCCCATCCACACAGCACCGCGAGCAGGGTGGACTTGCCCGACCCCGAGGCGCCCGCGATGCCGATCATCTGGCCAGCGCCGACGCTGAGGTCGACGCCCCTCAGCGCGTGCACGGTCTCCGGGCCCCGGCGGAAAGACTTGGTCACCCCGACCGCGCCCACGAGCGCGAGGTCGGCGGCGGCCCTCATCTGGTCACCAACTCTCCGCCACGGTGCCGTGATCAAGACGCAACAGATGATCGGCACGCTCGATGACCCGAGGATCGTGCGAGGCGATCACGAAGGTTCCGCCGCCGCGGCACAGCACACCGATACCGTCCAGGACCCGGCCGGCGGAGACCGAGTCGAGCTCGGCGGTCGGTTCGTCGGCCACGATGAGTACCGGGTCGCCCACCATCGCGCAGGCGACGGAGACCCGTTGCTGCTCACCCCCGGAGAGCTGTTGGGGTTTGTGGTCCCGTCGGTCGCTCAGGCTCAGCGAGTCCAGCAGAGCGTCGATCTCGGCCTCGGTGGCCTTGGCGCCGCGCAGACGCGCTGCGGTGCGCACCTGCTCCTCTGCGGTCAGGTACTCGATCAGGTTGTCGATCGGGTCCTGGAAGATGAAGCCGATCTTGTTGCGCCGGAGCCGTCGTCGGCGTCGCGGACCGACGTGGGCCACGGACTCCCCGGCGATCTCGAGGTAGCCGGTATCGGGGCGTTCCACACACGCGAGAATGCGTAACAGCGAGGATTTACCCGACCCGGACGGGCCGGCGATAACGGTGAGCGCGCCTCGGGCGAAGTCCTTGCCGACCCGGTCGAGAGCCTGCACCGACTTGCGGTCGACTCGGTACGTTCGCGAGATCGCGTGTGCGCTGGCGCTGACCTCCCTGTGCGCGCGCATGGCGACACGGTATCCGCCGGCGCCCGTCCGCGGGCTCTCGTTACCGAGCTGTTGCGGACGAGGACCTGGGCGAGCGCCTCGGTAGGGTTGGCGTTGTGGTGACGACCCGTGCGCTGATACTCCAACTCGATCGGGCCGATCCGCCGGGTCGCCTCGCGGACTGGTTGACCGACGCCGGTCTCGCGTTCGATGTCTGCGATATCTCCGCCGGTGCCGCCGTGCCGAGCAACCTCTCCGACTACGACGCTCTCGTCGTTCTCGGCGGTGCGATGTCCGCGTCCGACGACGGAGCACACTCGTTTCTCGCGTCTGTGCGCGAGCTGCTGCGGGCCGCAGTCCGCAACGAGGTACCAACCCTCGCAATCTGCCTGGGAGCGCAACTGCTCGCGCTGGCGCACGGCGGACGGATCGAACCAAATCCCGAGGGCCCTGAGCTCGGGGCGCAGCTGATTGCCAAACGGTCTGCCGGCGCCACCGACCCGCTGTTCGGGCCGATGCCGATCACGCCGGATGTGATCCAGTGGCATTACGACACGATCAGCGCGCTGCCCGCCGGAGCGGTGCACCTGGCGAACTCGCCAATGTGCGAGAACCAGGCCTTCCGGTTGGGGCGGCTAGCCTGGGGCCTCCAGTTCCACTTCGAGACCACGACGGACGTGGTCGAGGCTTGGGCTCGAACAGACGCACAGCAGCTGCAGGACTTCGACCTCGACCTGATCTTGAGACGATCAGCAGCAATCCATGGCGATCTCGAGGAGGTGTGGCGACCCTTCGTGAGTAGCTTCGCCGATCTCGTCCGCGACCCCGACTCGGTCGCCGCGGCGGTCGGCCCGGCGACGTCGACGGCGGCACCGGTTACCGACCCGGCCGCCATCCGCGCTGCGTTGGCCGCCGAGGCGAACGCATCGCGCGCGAGCCTGCCGATGCCGACGATGCGCCGGCCGGGCGGATGAGCGACGAACCCCAGACGGATACGGACGCCGATGAGCCCGAGCCGGTGGACCCCCGGGTAGCCGCGCGGTTTCGCCGGCTGTCCTTCGCCGACGGAGTCCGGGCCGCCCAGATTCTCACGGCCGCGCCGCTGAACTGGTGGAGCGCCCGCACCAACGAACCGACCAGCGACGCCGCGGCGGTGGTCGTGGCGGCGTTGGCCCGCAGCGCGGATCCTGACGCCGCGCTCGAGGCCCTGGCCACCCTCCTCGCCGACCCCCGGGCCCGCGGACTGCGGGACGCGGTCATGCTGCTGCCGGAGCTGCGCGCCCGGCTCCTGGGCCTGCTCGGGGTGTCGGCCGAGATCGCCGCGCATTTGATCGACAACCCCACCCACTGGGAGGTGCTGCTCGACGACCTCGACTCCGCCGGGATATCGGCGCGGTTGTGCGCCGCCGTCGGAGCCGATCCGACCGACCCGGTCACTGGCACCGGCGGCACCGCCGCCACGGTCGCTGGAGTCGACGCGGTCATTGCTCTGCGCACCGCCTACCGACGCGAGGTCGTCGCCATCGCCGGCCGCGACGTCGCGGGCGACCTCGACGTCAAAGAGGTGACCGAACTGCTCGCCGATCTGGCCGGGCACACCGTGCAGGCGGCGCTCGCAGTCGCCCGTGCAGCCCTGCCGGAGGACGCCGCGCCGTGCCGACTGGCCGTTATCGCGATGGGCAAGACCGGTTCGCGCGAACTCAACTACGTCTCCGACGTCGATGTCGTGTTCGTAGGCGAACCCGTCGCGGACCGGACCGCCGACGGGACCGGCGGCAGTGCCGACGACGTGGTCGAGGCCGCGCTCGGCACCGCCTGCCGGCTCGCGGCCGACCTGATGCGGCTGTGCAAGAGCGTGGCGTGGGAGGTCGATCCCAACCTCCGTCCCGAGGGCAAGAACGGCCCCCTCGTGCGCACCCTGGCCAGCCACGAGGCGTACTACCGGCGCTGGGCCAAGACCTGGGAGTTCCAGGCGCTGCTCAAGGCCCGTCCCATCGCCGGCGATCTGGACCTCGGCCGCTCCTACAGCGAGGTCATCTCCCCGCTGGTCTGGACGGCGGCCGAGCGGCCCGACTTCGTCCCGGACGTGCGGGCGATGCGCGCGCGCGTCGTGAAGAACATCCCGGTCTCGCTGGCCAGCCGGGACATCAAGCTGGGCCAGGGCGGGATCCGCGACGTCGAGTTCGCGGTGCAGCTGCTGCAGATGGTGCATGGTCGCGGCGACGAGACGCTGCGCCAGGCCGAGACGCTGCTCGCGCTCGAGGCTTTGCGCGACGGCGGCTACGTGGGTCGCGACGACGCCGTCAGCCTGATCGACGCCTACCGGTTCCTCCGCACGGTCGAGCACCGCCTGCAACTGCGCAGGCTGCGACGGACCCACGTGCTGCCCGAGGACGTCGCCGATCTGGGGTGGTTGGCCCGGTCGATGGGGTACCGACCAGACCATCGTGGCCAGGCCAGAGACGTCTTCGACGCCGAGTGGGACCTGCACGTGCGCGAGGTGCGGCGCCTGCACGAGAAGCTGTTCTACCGACCGCTGCTGGAATCGGTCGCCAAAGTACCCGCGAACGGTCTGCGGCTCACCACCGCCGAGGCAGGTCGTCGTCTGGCCGCTCTGGGTTTCGACAACCCTGACGCCGCGTTGCGGCACATCGAGTCGCTGACCGAGGGCGTATCGCGACGCGCGGCCCTGCAGCGCACTTTGCTCCCGGTGTTGCTCGAGGACTTCGCTGACGCGGCTAATGCCGACAGTGGATTGCTCGCGTACCGCACGTTGTCCGACGAACTGAGTTCGACACCGTGGTACCTGCGACTGCTGCGCGACGGCGACGCGGTCGTGTCCCACCTGGCCTACATTCTGGGCACCAGCAAGTACGTGGCCCCGATGCTCGGCCGTGCCCCCGAGGCGTTGCAGCTGCTCGGCTCGCGTGAGGCGTTGCGTCCGCGCGACCCGGCCGAGATTCTCGCGGCGATGCACGACACCGCATCGCGGCACGACGACCCGGTGGCGGCCATTCGGGCGATCCGGGGAATCCGGCGACAGGAACTGCTGCGTACCGCGTTCGCGGATCTGCTGGGGCTCTGCGAGGTCACCGAGGTCTGCACGTCCCTGAGCAACACGCTCGAGGCGACCCTGGAGGCCGCGTTGCGGGTCGCGACCCGGGCGGTGGCGCAGGCCCGTGGACTCGAGGAGTTGCCGATCCGATTCGCGGTCATCGCCATGGGGCGACTCGGTGGTGCGGAGGTCGGCTACGGCTCGGACGCCGACGTGATGTTCGTCCACGAGTCCACCGGCGACGACGACGAACTTGCGGGCAACTGTGCGCGGGACGTGGCCGGGAAGCTGCGGTCACTGTTGGGCGCCGCCTCGTCGATCGACCCGCCCCTGGTCGTCGACGCCGATCTGCGTCCCGAGGGGCGTAACGGCGCGCTCGTCCGCTCGCTGGCCTCCTACCGGGCGTACTACGCGCGGTGGTCCTCGGCGTGGGAGGCGCAGGCTCTGCTACGGGCCCGGCCGGTGGCCGGTGACACCGACCTCGGACGTCGCTTCGTCGAAATGATCGACCCCGTGCGATACCCCGACGGCGGCGTGGCGTCGGAGGACCTGCGCGAGATCCGACGCCTCAAGGGACGCATCGACAGCGAACGGTTGCCACGCAACGCCGATCCGACCACGCACACCAAACTCGGCCGTGGCGGACTGGCCGACATCGAGTGGACGGTCCAACTGCTGCAACTGGACCACGGGCACGCCGTGCCGGAGCTTCGGACCACCCGCACCCTGGACGCCCTCGCGGCGGCGACTGCGGCCGGTCTGCTCCGCGACGAGCAGGCGGCAACTCTTGAGGCGGCCTGGCGACTGGCGACCCGCGTCCGTAACGCGATGGTCCTGGTTCGGGACAAGCTCGGCGATCAACTCCCGACGCAGGGCCCTGACCTCGTGGGCATCTCCCGGGTGCTCGGGTATCAGCCCGGGTCAGATCCCGGCCAGCTCGTGGATGACTACCGGCGCGCGGCCCGACGAGCCCGCCGCGTCGTCGAAGAGGTGTTCTACGGTCCGTCCTGAGCGGGCTCGTGCTGCCCGGGCAGCGGGGGGTCGGGGCGGCCGAAGTCCGGTGCGTCGGTAGGGGCGGCGAACGCGCTGCGTCCGGAGAGCAGGTACTGCACGCCGAACCCGGCCGCCACGAGGATCACGCCACCCACGGCGTCGAGAATGAAGTGGTTGGCGGTGCCGATGATGACGGTGAACGTCCCGAGCGGGTAGGCGAGCCCGAGCAGTTTTACCCAACGACGGCGCGCGCAGACAAAGATCACGATCCCGCTCCACAGGGCCCAGCCGATGTGCAGGCTGGGCATGGCGGCGAACTGGTTGGAGTGCGAGGCGATGTCCGGGTCGGCCAGCGAGCCCCATGTGTGGAATCGGGCGACGGTATCGACGTAGTGGAAGCCGGGCAGCAGCCGCGGTGGTGCGGTCGGGTAGAGGTAGAAGCCGAGCAGCGCGATGAGGGTGATCGCCACGAGAACGGTGCGCACACCGCGGTAGATGTGTGAACGCCGGACGAAGAGCCAGATCATGACTCCGGGCGTCACGATGAAGTGCAGCGTCGCGTAGTAGTAATTCTCGATCTGTGCGAGCCACTCGTGAGCCGCAACGAACTGATTGAACGACAACTCCCAGTTCAGGTGTATCGCGTCCTGCAGGTGCTGGATGCTGCGACCGTGCCGCAGCGCGATCGATTTCTGCTCCGGAATCGCGTTGCGGCCCAGCGAGTAGAGCCAGTACCCGAAGGCGATGATCGCGATCTCCTGCCACCACACCGGCCGACGCCAATGAAGCATGCGGTGCGGCAGTAGGCCGGAGAAGCGACGGGTGCGGGGCGGGGGAGGCGTCATCGGCTCGTGCAACGTCTCGCTCACCGCCATTCAGTCATCATTTCATCGGACACGTAGATTTCGTGGTCAGGCACGGCCGGAGCTCAGGGTGATTATCGGTTCCGGCATCTCCCCGCACAGGCCGACAGTCCGCCCCAGGGTGTCCGCATCGCGCCCACTGCATCCTTCACGACGGCCGGGACGCCGGGTAACCGTGCTCCGCTCTCGGCGCGCAACGGTAGCGGGGGACGGCCTAATGTCGAGGCCATGACCGACTCTCCGACGACCGAGCACCCGCGTCCGCGGCCCGGGTCCGCTGTCGCGGGGTCCGGCGAGCGCCGACCGCTCGATCGCCGCGCGGGCGAGGCGGTCGTGGTCACCGTCCCCGAGAACCCGACCCTCCGGCAGCGGTTCAACGGCTGGCTGTACGCCGCCGTCACCACCAATCCACCCCACGGCTACATCGACGGCGTCACCAAAGCCATCGTCCTGACCCGCGCCGCCGTGCTGCCGATGACGATCGTGGCCGGGCTGGTGGCCGGTCTGCTCGCGGTGCACGATCCCGGTTTCTCGACCGGCTACTTTCTGCTCGCCCTGCTCGGCATCGTCTTGGCGCACGTAGCCAACAACCTGATGAACGACCTCTTTGACACCGACGTCGGCCAGGACACCGCGAGCTACCCGCGGGCCCAATACGCGCCGCACCCGATCCTGTCCGGCATCATCACGCGTCGCCAGTTGCTCGTCCTCGCCATGGCGGTCAACCTGGTCGATCTCGCCATCATGATCGCGCTGGTGATCGCGCGCGGGCCGGTGGTACTGGCCTTCGGCGTGGGCGGGTTCCTGCTCAGCGCGGCCTACACGGCGCCGCCGCTTCGGTTGAAGAAGCGCGGCCTGGGCGAACTGGACGTCTTCCTCACTTGGGGGCCACTGATGGTGGCCGGGACCTATTACTCGGCCACCGGACACGTGCCCTGGCAGGTCTGGGTCGCGAGCCTGCCCTACGCCTTGCTGTGCACGGCGGTGCTGATGGGCAAGCACACCGACAAGATCCCCTTCGACGCTCCGCTGGGCATCAGGACCGTCCCGGTGCTGCTCGGCCGGGAACGCTCGTTGGCGGTGACCCGAACGCTCATCGTCGGCTACTACGTGCTGCTCGTCGTCGCCGTCGCGGTGCAGGCACTGCCGTGGCCGGTGCTGATCGGTTTCGCCTCGCTGCCCACGGTCTGGACGGTGTGGAAACCCTTGACCAAGCTGCCGCCGGAGAGCAAGCCGCGCGGGTTCCCGGTGTGGCCGCTCTGGTACGCCGCGTGGTGCTTCCTCCACACTCGCAACGCCGGCGCGTTCCTGGTGCTCGGGATCGCCGTCGCGGCGACCTTCAACGTGACGACCTTCTGATTCCGCAGTGCCTGATCGCGTCGAAGAATTTCTATCGCGGCGTGGCTGACGTCCCTCCGCTGCGACCCCGGACCGCAATGTGGGTACGGACAAAAGCATGACCTCAGTGGAACGAACCTTTACCGTCGATGCCGCCCCGAACCATGTGATCGAGTACCTCAAGGACTTCGGCAACGCCCCGGAATGGGACCCGGGCACCCAATCCTGCGACCGGATCGACGAGGGCCCGATAGCGGTCGGGTCGTCGTGGCACAACGTGTCGAAGATCCTCGGCAAATCGACCGACCTGACCTACACCCTCGACTCGCTGACCGACGACACCATCGTGTTGGTGGGCAAGAACGACACCGCCACCTCGACGGACACCATCACCGTCCGTGCGGCGGGCGCAGGGAGTGAGATCACCTACCACGTCGATCTGGACATGCACGGGATCGCGAAACTGGCGGCACCGGTGATGAAGATTGAGTTCGAACGGCTTGGTGTGAAGACCGAGGCTCAGATGACGGAGCGGTTGAACAAACTCGTCTGAGCGCCGTCAGACGCGGGCGGCACGCAACAGTTCGTCGTCACGTCGCTGCGCGGGATCGGCCGGCACCAGTACGAACCCAGCGCCGAGCGCGACCGCAGCGCCGTCGTGCTCGGGATTGTCACCGATCATCACGCATTCACGTGGCGATCGGTCGATCTCAGTACACGCCTGTCGGAAGATCGACGGGTCAGGTTTGGTGACGCCTCGCTCGTCGGAGAGCACCAGAGCGTGGATGAGTTCGGCGACCCCAAACGCCTGCAGGACCGGGCGGGGGTCCCAGCCGATGTTGCTGACGATGGCGACGGGAACGGCCGCGTCCCGCAGTCGGGACAGCACCTCGACGGTGTCGGGGTACGGGTGCCACGCCTCGGGTCGGATGCCGCGCTCGTACAGTGCGTCGGCCTGCTCGGCCGTCAACCCGGCGTGCCGGGCCAGGCCCGAGTAGGCGGCCCGGTGGGCCTGCGACGACAGGTCGCGGCGGTGCCACACGTCGTGCAGGTGGGGCGGCATCCCGGTGGAGGCCGTGCTGCCGTTGATCGCTCCGAGGCGGTCCAGTTCGGCGGCGCGGCCGACGAAGTCGGGCCCCAGGGCAGCGCGCACCGCCTCGACGGCTGACTCGATGTGGAACAACGTCCCGGAGAAGTCGAACAGGACGCCCCGGACAGCGCTCTCGCGATCGGTGATCATCGCCATCAGCATGGCAGGTCGTGGCGCGGACCTCGGGCGGCAGTGGCGGGCTGTCCCAGGTGTAGCCCGGCTGGCCGGGAAGACCGCCTAGGGGCGTTCGAGGCGATCGCGTGCGGCGTCGAATGCCGACGACGTGATCCGCTCGTGCTCCCACCAGTCTGAGTACCTGCCGTCTGGGACGACGGCGCGATGGGTAGTGCCATCGACGGACAACACCTCCACCACGAACTCCATGGTGATCGACGCACCGTGCTCACTCGCCGTGTTCACGCTCTTGACGCGTGAGGAGCGGACGGTACCGGTGTCACCGACCGATTCAAAAATGGCTTCTGCTGTGCACCAAGCAGTCCGCATAGAAGGAAACGCCGCCAGAGTGGTTCGGCGGGTTAGCCGAGGGCCTTGACCTGCGGCCAGATGTGCGTCCACGGGCCGGTGCGTCCGGTGCACCAGCGGACGGGTTCTCCGTCCTCATCGTTGTCGACGCCCGGAGGGCTGTGCAGTCGAGCGCGCAGGGTGCAGAGCGTGTACCAGGAGCGGAGTTGGGTCCCGGAGAACTCGCCGACCACGATGGCGTTTGTCGCTGATTCCGGCGGCGGTCCCCAGGACCAGAAGGCATTGTCTCCGGAGTAGACCGGCGGCAGGTTCTGCACCGGATGCTTATCACGCTCCGCGAGGTACAGCGCGCCGGCCTCGCCGTAGTTGGAGGCCAGCACGATCGTGTGCGACGCCTGCCCGGCGGGAATCGCCGCGGTCACCGTGCTCACGGTGCGGATGTAGTCGTTCCAGCCAACGGTCTCGCCCATGTCCGGGTTCGGGCCCATGCCGACCTTGAAGCCCGCCGAACCGATCGGATACACGGGCAGAGTGAGGCTGACGGTGACGACGATCGAGACAAATACCAGCACCCCGCACAGAATCTGGCGCCCGCGAGTTCGGGCCCAGTCCAGGACCGGCCCTGCCCCGGCGGCCATCAACGCCGGGTAGAACGCCGCCGGGTAGTAGGCCTTGCCGCCACTGGCCAGCATGACTACAAGAAAGATCAGGAATGCGGCAGCCAGCCAGCCGTACCGGTTCGCCCGCCACGGCACGCGCAACAGTGCAACGGTGCCGATGATCAGCACGATGACCATGATCGGGCCGATCTCCAGAACCGTGACCGGGATCAGGGCCGCACGGGGTGTGGACGAACCCGACCCGCCCTTGGCGATGTCAGCGGCGATCGTCAACTGTGGCCAACCATGGGCGGCCTGCCAGATGAGATTCGGCGCAGCCAAGACCGCGGCTATCAGTACTGCGGTCCATGGCTTCACGCTGGCCAGTCGACGGCGGGGGCCGAGGATGAGGATGCCGACCAAGCAGCAGCCCATCACCAGGACCGCGAGCACCTTGATCTCCATCGCGATCCCGGTGAGCACGCCGAACCCGATCCACGGTCCCCACCGCTGCGGGTCGGAGTCGAGCGCCCGGATGAGCATCCACAACGCGGCGGCCGTGGTCAGCATGTCGAACGTGGTGGTCTCGAACAGGTGCCCCACCGGCGGCACGATCGCGAGCAACGCGGTCGCGGCTGCGGCGGCGATCTGGTGTGGCCGCGAGGCCGAGAACTCGCGCGCGATCAACGCACCGATGATCACGTATCCGCCTGCGGCGACGGCGGGCAGAATACGGAAGGCCCACAGGTGACCGCCCACCACTGAATACCAGCCGGCCGCCAGGTAGGGAACGAGCATGGGGTTGTCCGGCGCCGCTACAGCCGGATGCTGTCCCGTGACCACGAAGTAGTACTCATCACGGTGAAAGCCGTACCGGCCCGCCACCACCATCAAGCCGAGGACAACCAGACCCGCGATGACCAGCACCCAGCCCGGAAGTCGCCGAGTTCCAGTCGCACCCACAACGACGGTCACCTGGCGATCGTAGGCGCCCAGCGCGCTCGCGACTGGCTCGACAGAGGTATCGCCCGGCACCCTGCACCGGGCACGCAATCCGTCATCAGCGCGGGGTTTCCTGTGGCTCGTTCTTGAAGGTCAACCGCTGAAAGACCGTGGCTCAGCAGTCGTAGTAGAGCTCGAATTATCGAGGATGAATTGGACCCCTGCGAAAACCGTTGGAGGCCAGCAAATCCGGGGGGTTCAGTGTTGATAGGTGATGGCACGAATCCATAGCGATTGGAATTCTTGCGGACTTTTTGCGGACTAACGAAGATCATTTGGGATGCACCGCCGAGGTTCTGCAGAAGCTTCCGC
>JBDTFN010000081.1:0-3767 GCA_039937915.1 Jatrophihabitans sp.
GCGTGATCGCCGAGGCAGGAGATGTTCTGGTTACCGAACCGGTCGATCTGGTTGGCGCCCATCACAACGTGCCGGGTGCCGCTGGCGACGACGTCGAAAACCTTGCGGTAGGGCAGCCATCCCTCCAGCGGCGAACTGCCGCCGACCGGCGGGGTCTCGGCGAGCAGGTAGGCCTCGCCGTCGGAGAGCACGAGGTCGAGGTTGCTGGTGAGTCGGGCCAACCGGGCCCCGATCAGCGGCATCGTGCCCATCGGGCTGGCCAGGATCTCACCGTCGGCGGCGAACAGGTCGGCACACGCAACCGCGCACACATCTGCCCTGGTGGGGTTCATGCTGATCCTCCTAGGGAGGCCTGGTAGGCGGCCTCGTCACCGGCCAGATGAATCGCCTCGAACTCCGCCCACGCCTGCGGATCGCTGGCCGCCGCGGCGTAGCGTTTCTGGAACGCCTCGTCCCGGCCGTAGTCCGGGACACAGGAGGTGAAGTGCGCGCCGTTGGGGGCCTCGACGACCGCATCGACCATCATTCGGTTCAGCAGCATTGCCTGCGGTGGTGCGCTCGCGGCGAGTTCGGCGGTCGTCACGATCTGCTCGCAGGACACCACCCGGTGCCGCGCCGCGAGACAGAACAGGTCATCGAAGTAGGGGTCGGGGCCGAGGTACGCGGCGTTGCCGCGCGCATCGGCCCGGTTCAGATGGACGAAGGCCATGTCGAGCTCCAGTGCGGGCATGGCGACGAGCTCCTCGCCGTCGGCGTAGGGGGAGCGGACGGTCTGCAGGCCGGGGTAGTGCACCATGACGTCCGAGCCGAGCCCGGCTCGGATCGGCAGGAACGGCAGCCGTTGCGCGGCCGCGCGCAGCCCGGCCACCACCATGCCCTCGTCGCACTCCCTGACCGAGATCGCGCCGTCCTGACGCGCTCGGACGAAGTGCGGGTCGTAGGCGATCGAGTCGAGTGAGACGAAGCCGAACACGAGCTCGCGCACCTTGCCCGCGGCGCACAGCAGCCCGACGTCCGGACCGCCGAACGACACGAGGGTCAGGTCGCGCACCGATGTGCGCAGGATCGCCCGCACCAACGCCATCGGCTTGCGCCGGGAACCCCACCCGCCGAGGCCGATCGTCATACCGTCGCGCAACTCGGCGACGGCGTCGTCCAGTGACGTTGTCTTGTCGGTCATGCTTTTTCCACGAAGGCGTCGCGGTGCTCGTCGGCCACGCCGGCGAGGTTGAGTTCGAAGGTGAAGCCCTGCTCGAAGCGGTAGCTGCGGTTGACGTGCTGGACGTCGATCCCGTTCAGCGCCTCCTTTGCCGCACGGATCACCCTGGTGTCCTTGGCCGCGATGTCGGCGGCGACGTCCAGGGCGGCGGCGTCCAGCTCATCCCGGGGGACGACGCGAAAGACCGAACCGTGGTGGTGCAGCGTGGCCGCGTCGACGGTGGCCGCGGTGTAGTACAGCGCGCGCATCAGGTGTTGCGGGACCAGCCGCGACAGGTGCGTGGCCGCGCCGAGAGCGCCGCGGTCGACCTCGGGAAGGCCGAAGGTCGCGTCGTCGCTCGCTACGACGATGTCGGCGTTGCCGACCAATCCGACTCCGCCGCCGAGGCAGAAGCCCTGCACGGCGGCGATGACCGGGACGGCGCATTCGTACACCGCGGCGAAGGCCTCGAAGCAGCCTCGGTTCGCGCCGATGAGCGCATCGAAACCGCTGGTGCGCTGCATCTCCTTGATGTCGACACCGGCGTTGAAGCCGCGCCCCTCGGCGCGCAGCACCACCACGTGCGTGGACGGATCGCGGCCGGCGGCGCGCACGGAGTCGGCGAGATCGAACCAGCCCTGGACGGGCAGTGCGTTCACGGGCGGATAGTCGACGGTGACGGTGACAACGCCGTCCCCGGCGGAGGAGGTGCGGATCGGCATTGGCCGGCCTTCCTCGAGAAGTGGTTTCTGAAACAAGCAAGTGCTTGGTAGGTTACCAGACATGGACTTCAAGTTGGACGGTGCTGTTGTCGTGGTGACCGGCGGCGCCCGCGGCGTCGGACTCGGCATCAGCCGCGTATTCGCAGGGGCCGGGGCACGCGTGATCGCGTGTGGGCGGACGGTGCCCGATGCGCTTCCTGACGGCGTGGAGTTCGCGACCTGCGATGTCCGTGAGGTCGATCAGGTCGCCGCGCTGTTCGACGGGCTGGAACGGGTTGACGTGGTCGTGAACAACGCGGGCGGATCGCCGTTCGCAGATGCGGCCACGGCAAGTGCGCGGTTCAGCGACAAGATCATGCAGTTGAACCTGCTCGCGCCGTTGGCCGTTGCGCAGGCGGCGAACGCCGTCATGCAGCGCCAGGCCGGCGGCGGATCGATCGTGATGATCAGCAGCGTGAGCGGACACCGGCCCTCGCCCGGGACGGCGGCCTACGGAGCGGCGAAAGCCGGGCTCGACAATCTCGTGGGCTCGCTCGCCGTCGAGTGGGCGCCGAAGGTCCGGGTGAACTCCGTGGTCTCGGGCATGGTGCGAACCGAGCAGGCGCATCTGCACTACGGCGACGAGGCGGGAGTGGCCGCGGTCGGGCGCACGGTCCCGCTCGGACGGCTCGCCGAACCGGAGGAGATCGGACAGTGCGTGGCGTTCCTCGCCTCGCCGCTGGCCTCCTACGTCAGCGGCGCCACCCTGCTCGCGCACGGCGGCGGAGAACGGCCGGCCTTTTTGGACGCAGCGACAGTGGGAGACGAGAAATGACCGAGATCTGTTCTGGACGGGTAGCGATCGTGACGGGAGCGGCCCGTGGGCTCGGGCGCGCGCATGCGCTCGCCTTCGCCGCCGCTGGAGCGGCCGTCGTCGTCAACGACTACGGCGTCGGACTGGACGGCACGGGACGTGAGACCGATGCCGCGCAGCAGGTCGTGGACGAGATCACGGCCGCCGGTGGCCGCGCGGTCGCGAACGGCGACGACGTGGCCGACTGGGCCGGCGCACAGCGGTTGATCACGACCGCGCTGGATTCGTTCGGGCGGCTCGACGTGCTGGTCAATAACGCAGGGTTCCTGCGCGACAAGATGCTGGTCGGCCTGGACGAGGAGAACTGGGACGCGGTCATCCGGGTGCACCTCAAGGGTCACTTCGCGCCGCTGCGGCACGCGTCGGCCCACTGGCGGTCCGAGTCGAAGGCGGGACGACAGCCGGACGCACGCGTGATCAACACCAGCTCCGGCGCGGGCCTGTTCGGCAGTGTCGGCCAGGGCAACTACTCCACGGCCAAGGCCGGTATCGCCGGGATGACCATCGTGGCCGCGGCCGAGATGAGCCGCTACGGCGTCACCGTCAACGCGATCGCCCCAGCGGCACGGACCCGGATGACCGAGCAGACCTTCGCCGAGACGATGGCGACGCCCGCCGACGGAGACTTCGACGCGATGGCGCCGGAGAACGTATCGCCCCTGGTGGTATGGCTCGGCAGCCCGGAATCGGCGCACGTCACCGGCCGGATGTTCGAGGTCGAGGCCGGGAAGGTCACGGTCGCGCAGGGGTGGAGCAGGGGAGCATCCAGCGACAAGGGCGCGCGGTGGGATCCGACTGAGTTGGGCGCGGTCGTCGACGATCTGCTGTCCCGCTCGGCCGAACCGGTTCCCGTCTACGGCGCCTGAACCCACGCGCCTGAACCTCGTGCGCGTTCCGCCTCGTCACCTTCGATGACGAGAGGAGCGCGCGATGGTCGCCTGGAACTGCCACGAAGCGTAGAGCGAGTGTGCAAGGGGGGTGCGGCTGGCCGGGG
>JBDTFN010000082.1:0-4708 GCA_039937915.1 Jatrophihabitans sp.
AGTCCGCGCAGGAGGACCACGGCCTGGGCATGTGCAACATCACCAAGTGCTGCACCGAGGTCTGCCCCGAGCACATCAAGATCACCGACAACGCGATCATCCCGCTCAAGGAGCGCGTGGTCGACCGGAAGTACGACCCACTGGTGTGGCTCGGCAACAAGATCATGCGCCGGCCGAATTAGCTCCGGACAGCAGTAAGTCCAGGCGGCCGTACGGGGGGAACGTCCGCCTGGACTGAACATAAGTATGCGCTTCGCCGTGGCCGAAACACACGCTTGTCCGGTCAGACTTAGGTTGACCGCGCAACCACCGATGCTGGTGGGGCTTCGGTTCGACTTTTGACGAAATGTTGTCGGCGACACCGCCCGCGCGCCGGAAATTGTCCGGACTGTCCCGATGTGACGTGAGTCGGTGACGACACACCGCGCGTCACGAACGCGGGGTCCAAGGGCTACTGCAGGGAGATCGCAGAGGCGCTGCGCGCCCCGCCCAGGTACGCCAGGTGCAAGCGGCCTTCGACGAGTCGGAGCAGGCTGTACAGGGTCGCCTCGTGAGCGATCCGCTGCGACCGGACGCCCGCGCCCACGACGATCGTGGGTACGCGGTTTCCCTCGCTGCGGTCGTCCTCGTCCCAGGTGATGACGAGCAGGCTGGCATGCGTCCGTGCCCAGGTCGCGTAGCCGTTGAGATGACGCCGCACCCAGGCGTCCCCCCGGGCGATGCTGCCGTCGTGCATGTCGTTGTCCACATCGGGAACCACGATCGCCACACTCGGCAGCTGGGTGTAGTTCGACGGGAAGGCCGAGAACGGCCTGTTCATCGACGCGGGTAACGCGGCGAAATTCGTCCACGGTGCGTGCCGGCGCGCGTAAGAACCGGCCGTGCACGCGAGGCTGCCGGTACGCGGCAGCCCTTCGGAATAGCCCACGAACGAGCGGCCGGCCCGACGCAGTTGCGCAGCCAGGTTGTCCCCCGACAGGTGCAACGGGCACGGGTCACCGGCCACTTCGTGGGTGCTGCCGGTGAACAACGCGAGGTAGTTGGGTTCGCTGGGGTGGGTCACCGCGTGCATGTTCGTGAGGCTCGCACCGCTCCGGGCGAGCCCGTTCAGGTACGGAGCGCTCCTGGCCCCGATGATGTCGGAGTAGGAGTGGTTCTCCATCATGACGATCACGATGTGGCCGGCGACCGAGACGTTCGAGTGGGCGTCGGTGGATATCGACGGGCTGGAGGACGCATGGAGAGACACCGACGGGTGCGGATCGGTCGAGCGTGATGCGCCAGGGCCGGCCGACGTGCACCCGGCCACCATCAAGGCAGCGGTCAGACCCACAACCCACGCTCTGGTCCGCATGATCGTCACGCTAGCCCGGGATTCACTCGGCAGAACGCGGCAGCAGCACCGTGAAACGGTTCTCGCCGGGCCGACCGGTGAACTCCAGGGTGCCGGCGTGCGCGGCCACGATGCCGTACGCGATGGCCAGACCGAGGCCGGTGCTGCCGGTGTCCCGCGTACGAGCGGAGTCACCCCTGGTGAAACGATCGAACAAGCCGTCCGTCAGATCGGAGGCAATGCCCGGGCCGTCATCGCAGACCTCCACACAGACGCTGTCCATCCGATAGGCGACCGTCGTCACGACTGTCGTCCCGTCCGGCGTGTGCACCCTCGCGTTCGTCAGCAGGTTGGCGAGCACCTGGTGCAGTCGCTGGACGTCGCCGATGACCATCACAACGTCCTCGGGCAGGTCGAGGCGCCAGTGATGATCGGGGCCGGCCGCACGAGCGTCGTCGACCGCCTCCACCACGAGCCTGGTGATGTCGACCTCGTCCTGCGCGAGCGGTCGCCCGGCGTCCAGGCGCGCCAGCAGGAGCAGATCGTCGACGAGCGCCGTCATCCGGGCCGCTGCGACGTCGATCCGAGCGAGCGCGACCCCCTGGCTGTCCGCGTCGGCGTCCGCCCGACCGGCGTACTCGGCGTACGCCCGGATCGTCGCGAGTGGGGTGCGCAGTTCGTGGCTCGCATCAGCCACGAAGCGACGCAGCCCGGCCTCGGTGTGGTCCCGGGCGGCGAGCGCCGTCCGGACATGGGTGAGCATGTGATCGAAGGCGACGCTCACCTGGTCGGCCTCACTGCTCGGATTCGCCGGGGCGATGCTGCTGGGCAGCAGCGTGCCCCGATCGGTCAGCGGCAACGTGGACACCTCCATCGCGGTGTCCGCGACCCTGCGTAGCGGTCGCAGCGAGCGGGAGACGCCGAACGCGGTCAGCATGCCGCTGGCGATCACTACGACCGCGAAGAGCCCGAGTTCAACGAGGACCACGTGCCCCACCGTCTCGTCGACCGGTTCCAACGGCAGTCCGGTGATCTGGACGTCGCCGTCGCGTCCCAGTACCGCCCTGACCCGGTAGTGGTCGAGACCTTCGAGGTCGATCACGCTCGGTCCGGCACCGGGACGCACAGCGCGCAGCTTGCGCCGGTCCTCGTCGGACAGCACGAGGGCGCGGCTGCTGCCGACGACGGCGGCGTCGGTCACCTGACCACCGGTCAGGCGCACCCCGAGGGTCCCCACCGCCTGGCCGGGAACGGCCCGGTCGCTGTCGGCGTCCGTTCCGTCGTTCGCCAGCCGATCCTGCTCGAGGCTGGCCGAGTACCGGCCACCGGCCGCGGCGAGTTGATCGTCCAGCCGGCCGATCAGGAAGCCGCGCAGGAACAGCACGGTAGCCACCCCGACGATCGCGCACGCAACGAGAAGCACGCTGACCAGGCCGATCGTGATGCGGCCGCGAAGGGTACGCAGGATCCTCATCCTGGCGGCCGAAGCACGTAGCCGACCCCACGAACGGTGTGGATGAGAGGTGGTCGGCCGGCGTCGATCTTCTTGCGGAGGTAGCTGATGTACAGCTCGACCACGTGCGCCTGCCCACCGAAGTCGTACGCCCAGACCCGGTCGAGGATCTGCGCCTTGGACAGCACTCGGCGGGGGTTGCGCATGAGGAAGCGCAGCAGTTCGAACTCGGTCGCGGTGAGCTCGATCCGCACGCCGGCCCGTCGCACCTCGTAGGCGTCTTCGTCCATCGTCAGGTCGGCGACGACCAGGCCGGCGTCCTCCTCGGCCACCGCGACACCGGCCCGCCGCAGCAGTCCACGCAATCGGGCCAACACCTCCTCGAGGCTGAACGGTTTGGTCACGTAGTCGTCGCCACCGGCCGTGATCCCGGCAATGCGGTCCTCGACGGAGTCGCGGGCGGTCAGGAACAGCACACAGACGCCCGGGTCCTCGGCCCGGACACGACGCAGCACCTCCAAGCCGGAGAAGTCCGGCAGCATCATGTCGAGCAGGATCGCGTCCGGTCGGAAGGCCCGCGCCGCGGTGAGGGCGCTCGATCCGCTGTGGGCCGTCTGCACCGCAAACCCCTCCAGCCGCAGAACACTGGCGAGCACCTCGGCCAGACTCTGCTCGTCGTCAACCACCAAGACGCGGGAGGGAGTACCGTCCGCGCGCAGCGGAGTCGACCCCGGACGGGAACGGGCTGGGCGTGACACACGTCCAGAATGCCGCTTCGGGCTCTACATTTCCTCTGAAGCTGCTCTGCGCGTCGCGCCGAAGGCGTTTCAGAGGAAGTGCAGAGTCTTCACAGACGGTCGCCACACCGGCGCTGACGAGAGTGGACAAATGGCCGGTTCACGCATCCCCGACATCGCGCCGACGCCCCTCCCCCCGTTGCTCGCGGAGGTCGTGGATGAAGCGATCGGTCGTGGGCACCGGCACGACCCGGTTGTCGGACGCACTGGCGGCCCGGCGGGCAACGCCCGGCTCACCGCCTGGGCCGGGATGTTGTTGCTCGGGTTGACGGTGATCGAGTTGGTCACGGTGCTCGATGTCCAAGGTCTGATCAGCTGGCACATCGTGGTCGGCACGCTGCTGGTCCCGCTCGCCCTGCTCAAGTCCGGCTCCACCACGTGGCGCATCATTCGCTACTACGCCGGCAACGAGGCGTACCGCAGCGCCGGTCCCCCACCCATGCTGCTGCGGCTGCTCGGCCCGCTGGTCGTCGTCACGACGCTGGGGTTGCTCGGCACCGGACTGGCCCTGATCGCTCTGGGTCAGGATGCCGGGCGGCGTCCGTTCCTCTCGATCCTCGGCCTCCAGTTGGACACCCTGTCGCTGCACCAGGCCTTGTTCCTCGCCTTCGCCGTCGCGGCCGGGCTGCACCTGCTCGCCCGCTTCATCCCGGCGCTCAGGCTCGTCACCGGAAAAGTGGCCGACACGGTGCCGGCCCGCCGGGCACGACTCGCCGTCATGGCGCTGACCGCGATCGTTGCCATCATCACCGCCGTGCTCGTCCTCGGCTGGTCCGGGGCCTGGCGGACCGGCGATCGCCACCACGGGCACGACGACGGTTTGCGGTCGCACATCAGCGTGGTGAACCTGAACCGCAGCTGACGCCCCGACCCGCAGCCGCCCCGGACTGCGCAGAAGGTGCCAGACTCCGACCTCATGGGAGCCGATGTCCGGCTGGGCCTCGGCCTGGTCGTCCTGATGGCGCTCGCCTGTGTTGCGTTGGGGATGGCCGGCGTACATCACCGGCGTGCGGTCGTCATCGCCTCGGTCCGAGCGGCGGTCCAACTCGCGATCGTGGCGGCCGCCCTGCGCGGCGTCTTCGCTGCTCCAGCGGCGGTGATTGCCGTCATCGCGGTCATGTTCAC
>JBDTFN010000083.1:0-16946 GCA_039937915.1 Jatrophihabitans sp.
GGTCTTGCGTCGTCCCCGCGGGCCGGCCGACGGGACCTCGGTGCGGTCGGCGCCGCTCAACGCCTTCGCCACGGCGTCGGCCTTCCCCTCGCCCGAGGCGACAAACCAGATCTCGTTCGCGGCGTCGAGGCTCGCGAAGGTGAGTGACAGGCGGTCCGGCGGCGGTTTTGGTGAGTCATGCACTGCAATCACTGCGGCATCGAGAACCCGGGTGCCGGGATGGTTCGGGAACAGAGAAGCGCAGTGGCCGTCAGGCCCGAGCCCGAGCAGGACCACGTCGAAACGCGGCACCGATTCGCCGTCCGGCGCGAGTTCGGTGAGGGCTGCGGCGTAGGCCGCGGCCGCTGCCTCAGCGTCGGGATACCCCGCATCCGAGGCCGGCATGCGGTGCAGCTTGTCGCGATCGAGCGGCACCAGATCGAACAGCTTGGCCATGGCAGGTCGATCGTTGCGCTCGGGCGAGTCCGACGCCACGTAGCGTTCGTCGCCCCACCAGACGTGGACCGACGCCCAATCCAAGGCTTCTGCTCGCGGCGCCATGTCGGCAAGAACAGCCTCCAGGATGCCGCCGCCGGTCACGACGAGGTGGGCGACACCTCGCTCGGTGATCGCCGCCGCGAGTGTGGCGACTGTACGGTCGGCGACGCTGTAGGCCAGCGCGTCAGCCGAATCGACAACGACGACGTCGGGCTCGTGCGTCATGCGGACTCCTTCGGCTCTTTTGATTCCTTTTGCTTGCCTTCCTTGCCAGTCGCCGGGTCCCACCAGATGTGTTGACGAACCGGGGAACGATCCTCGATCCCAGTGACACCGGTGACCTGGGCCAACGCCTCTGCATAGACGTGGTCATGGTCCAAGCGGCGCAATTCCTCTGCCAGTAATTCACCCAGCGCCCGCTCGCCGAAGGGTTGGTAGGAGTCCTGCTGGCCCTCGCGGCGCAGGACCAGACTGGTGCCCTCGAGCGTCGCGGTGGTCGTCTTCCCGTTCGCGAACTCGATCTCGACCTGATTGATCAACTCGTCGTCGGTGCCCTCGACGGTCGCGTCGATATCCAAGCGAGCCGACAACCAGCCGGCCAGCAACCGCGCTGACGGTGCGTTGTTACCTCCGCGCACGGTTGCCGCTGTCGGCTTGTGCCGTCTCGCGCCGTCGAAGGCCGAGGCCAGCGCCGCCCGCCACGGCGTGAGCCGGGTCCAGGCCAGGTCGGTGTCGCCGGGGGCGAAGTCCTCGGCCCGCTGCTGCAGAGCCGCGTTCGGGTCCTCGGACTGGGCCACGTTCGTGATGCGCCGTTCGGCGAACACCCCCAACGGGTCGTACGCGATCTTCTCCGGTGGCTGGCCGTACCACCACGTGACCACCGGGGCGTCGGGTGCTAGCAACGGCAGAGTGACCGATTCGGCGTGCAGTGACAGCCGGCCGTACATTCGCAGCACCACCGCTTCACCCGGGCCGAGTCGCCCGCCGATGGTCACTTCGGCATCAAGGCGGGGGACCGGGGCGTCGATCTGGCGACGGATCACCATCAGCATCCGCATAGGGTGGATCGAGGAGGCCAGGGTGGCGGCCTCCTCGGCGCCGTCGACGTCCTCCTGGTCGACGACGACCACGAGGGTCAGCGCCATCCCGCTGGTGACTGCGCCGCCGGTGCGACGCTCGGCCGCCAACGCCTTGACGACGTGGGTTCCCGTGGTGTCCCACAAAGTGGTCATGGACGCCTCCATTGCCGACCATCGCGCGCGAGCATGTCGTGGGACTCGGTGGGTCCCCACTCGCCCGCACGGTAGAAGAACGGCGTGCTGTCGTCCCAGAAGTGCTCCAGCGGGTCGATGACCCGCCAGGACGCCTCGACCTCCTCACTTCGAGGGAAGAGCGTCGCATCACCGACGAGGACGTCGAGGATGAGCCGCTCGTAGGCCTCGGGCGAGGACTCGGTGAAGGCCTCGCCGTAGAGGAAGTCCATCGAGACGTCGCGCACCTCCATGGCGCTGCCGGGCACCTTCGAACCGAACTTCAACGTGACGCCCTCGTCGGGCTGCACCCGGATGACGAGCTGGTTGTGCCCCAGTTCCTGGGTGTCGGTCTTGCTGAAGGGAAGGTGCGGCGCCTTCTTGAACAGCACCGCGATCTCGGTGACCCGCTTGGGTAGTCGTTTCCCGGTACGCAGGTAGAAGGGCACGCCCGCCCAACGCCTGGTCTCGACGCCGAGCCGGACGGCAGCGAAGGTCTCGGTGTGCGAGTCCTCGGGGATGCCGTCCTCCTCGAGATAGGCGCAGGCTCGCTCGCCCGCGAGCCACCCCTCTTCGTACTGGCCGCGGATCGCGTAGTGCTCGAGATCGACCGGCAGCGATACGGCACGCAACGCTTTGATCTTCTCGATGCGCACCGCTTCTGGCGAGAACTCGACCGGTTCCTCCATCGCGGTCAGCGCGAGCAGTTGCAACAGGTGGTTCTGCAGCACGTCGCGTGCGGCGCCGGTTGCGTGATAGAACGCCGCCCGTCCGCCGATACCGACGTCCTCGGCCATCGTGATCTGCACCGAGTCGACGAAATTCCCGTTCCACACCGGCTCGAAGAGCTGATTCGCGAACCGCAGCGCCAGCAGGTTCTGGACCGTCTCCTTGCCCAAGTAGTGGTCGATCCGATACACGTCGTGCGCCGGAAAGACGTGGTCGACGAGTTGGTTGAGCGCGAGCGCGCTGGGCAGGTCGTGCCCGAACGGCTTCTCTACGACGACCCGACGGAAACCCTGTGCCTTGGTGGCATCGGCCAACCCGGTGCGTTCCATCTGCTTCAGTACGTCGGGGAACAACTTCGGCGGGATGGACAGGTAGAACGCGGCATTGCCCTGGATGCCGTGCGAGTGACGTAGCTCGTCCATCGTCGTGGCCAGTTCGTCGAAGGCCTTGTCGTCGGAGAACGAGCCCTCGATGAACTTGGTGTGCGAGGAGAGCCGTTTCCAGACGTCCTCGTTCCAGGCGGTCCGGGCACCTCCCTTCGCACTCTTGCGCGCGAGGGCCTCGAAGGTCCCCCCGCCGGGCCAGTCCGAGCGCGAATAGCCGACGAGGACGAAGTCCGTCGGCAGCAGGCCGCGGTTCGCCAGGTCGTAGACCGCCGGGATCAGCTTCTTGCGGGACAGGTCGCCGCCGATACCGAAAATGACGAGCGCACACGGCGGCGGCACGCGGGGGAGGCGACGATCGGCCGGATCCCGCAGTGGGTTTCCGCCGTCGCTGCCGCTGGCGGCTTCATCCTCGGAACCCACCGACGCCGGGACGGCCGGGTTGTCCCCCTTGTCCTGGCTGGCCGCCGGTCCGTCTCCGGGCACGGTATTCGACTTCGATCGGGTGGTCGGCGCATCCTCGACGCTCGCGTCAGGGGTCGGGTTCGTGTTTGACGCCGATTCGTCGGGGGGACTCTCCTCGGCCTCGTCGTCGATCGAGGTGGTGTCGCTCATCGGCTGACCCCCGCTGCTCTCACTCGCGTCTCCAGGTCCGATCGGTGTCGGCAGTTACTTCGCGGCGGCGGCGAGCTGGTTCTGCACGCTCTCGGCGAGCTGCTTGTAGGAGTCCTCGAACTTCTGCACACCCTCGTTCTCCAGCACCGAGATCACGTCGTCGTACTCGATGCCCAGCGCTGCGAGGTCAGCGATGACCTTGCGAGCGGCGTCGTAGGTGCTGGCGATGCGGTCGCTGTGAATCTGCCCGTGATCGGTGACCGCGTCCATCGTCGCCTCGGGCATCGTGTTGACGGTGTCCTTCGCGATCAGTTCGACGACGTACATCGTGTCGTCGTAGTCCGGGTTCTTGACGCCGGTTGAGGCCCAGAGCGGGCGCTGGGTGTGCGCGCCGGCGGCGGCGAGGGCCTGCCAACGCTCCGACGCGATGACCTTCTCGAAACGCTCGTACGCCAGCTGCGCATTGGCCACTGCAGCCTTGCCCCGCAGCGCCTTGGCCTCGTCGGTGCCGAGCTTGTCCAGGCGCTGGTCGACCTCGGTGTCGACCCGCGACACGAAGAACGACGCAACCGAACGGATCGTGCTGAGGTCGATGCCGGCTTCCTTGGCCTGCTCGAGCCCGGTGAGGAATGCCTCGTGGACCGCGTCGTAACGGTCCAGCCCGAAGATGAGGGTGACGTTCACGCTGATGCCGACCGCGGTCGCGGCGGTGATCGCGGCCAACCCCTCTTCCATAGCCGGGATTTTGATCATGACGTTGGGGCGGTCGACCAGCCACCACAGCGCTTTGGCCTCGGCGATCGTGCGGTCGGTGTCGTGGGCCAGCCGTGGATCGACCTCAATGGAGACCCGGCCGTCCTTGCCGTCGGTCTTGTCGAAGACCGGCCGGAGGATGTCGCACCCCCAGCGGATGTCATATGCCATCAGGTACCGGACGGCTTCATCGGTATCGGTACTGCGCAGAGCGAGGTCACGAAGCTGCTCGTCGTACGCGTCCCCCTTGTCCAGAGCCTTCTGGAAGATCGTGGGGTTGCTGGTGACCCCCACGACGTGTTTGGTGTCGACGAGGTCCTTGAGGTTCCCGCTGCGCAGTCGTTCGCGGCTGATGTCATCCAGCCAGATCGAAACGTCCTGCTCGGACAGCGTGGCCAGTGCGTCGCTCATGTCGATCTCCTCTGGTTCAGTTTCCGGTGGTGGTGCCGTGCACGATGCCAGCGCGCTCGCGACTGGTGTGCACCGCGGCGATGACGTGGTCGGGGGTGAATCCGAACTGCTCGAACAGGACGTCACCTTCGGCGCTGGCGCCGAAGTGGTCGATCGAGACGATCTCGCCGGCCTCGCCGACGAATTCGCGCCAGCCCAGCGCGACGCCGGCCTCGATACTGACGCGCGCACGGATATCCGGTGGCAGGACCTGCTGCTGGTAGGACTTGGGCTGGGCGTTGAACCACTCGACGCACGGCATCGACACGACACGGGCACCGATGCCTTGCGCCCCGAGCCGCTCGCGGGCGGTGAGCGCGAGGGACACCTCGGAGCCGGTCGCGATCAGGATTACATCGGGACGTCCGGATTCCACGTCCTCGAGCACGTAGCCGCCCTTGGCCGCTGCGCCTGTCTTGGCCGGATCGAGCACCGGCAGATCCTGGCGGGACAGCGCGAAGCCGACGGGTCCGTCGGTCTTCTCCAGCGTTGCCTGCCAACAGGCCGCGGTCTCGTTGGCATCAGCGGGTCGGACCATGTCGAGTCCGGGGATGGCCCGTAATGCGGCGAGGTGCTCGATCGGCTGGTGGGTCGGGCCGTCGCCGCCGAGCCCGATGGAGTCGTGCGTCCACACGAAGATCGAGGGAATCTTCATCAGGGCAGCCAGCCGCACCGACGGACGCATGTAGTCGCTGAACACCAGGAAGGTGCCGCCGTAGACGCGCGTCCCACCGTGGACGGTGATTCCGTTGATGATCGCGCCCATTGCGTGCTCGCGGATGCCGAAATGCAGCGTCCGACCGTAGGGACCGCCGTGCCACTCCTTGGTCTGGTACTCCGAGGGGAGGAAGCTCGGTTCCCCGGCCATCGTGGTGTTATTGCTGCCCGCGAGGTCGGCCGAGCCGCCCCACAGCTCCGGCAGGGTCCCGGCGAGTGCGCTCAGCACCTGGCCGGAGGCCTTGCGGGTCGAGATCGAATTGGCTTTGCCGCCCTTGTCAGTGGGGAACACCGGCAGCGCGTCGGTCCACGCGGCGGGCAAACTGCGCGTGCTCATGCGCTCGAGCAGCGCGGCCCGCTGGTGATAACGCGAGGTCCAGGCGTCGAAGTGCTCCTGCCACTGCGCGTGGGCGGCCTGTCCGCGAATGACGACCTGGCGGGCGTGGGCGAGCACGTCGGACCCCACGTTGAAGGTGATCTCCGGATCGAAGCCGAGGATCTTCTTCGTCGCCTTGATCTCGTCCACACCGAGCGCGCTGCCGTGTGCGTCGCCGGTGTTCTGCTTGGTCGGCGCCGGCCACCCGATGATGGTGCGGATCGCGATGATCGACGGCTTGTCGGTAACGCGGCGGGCGGCGTTGATCGCCTTCTCCACCGCCACCAGATCCTCGCCCGAATCGACGAACTGGGTGTGCCACCCGTACGCCTCGTAGCGCTTGAGCACGTCCTCGCTGAACGCCACGTTGGTGTCGTCCTCGATGGAGATGTGGTTGTCGTCGTAGAACAGCGTCAGGTTTCCGAGTTGTTGATGGCCGGCGAGCGAGGACGCCTCCCCGGAGATGCCCTCCTCGATGCAGCCGTCGCCGGCGATCACGTAGATCTGGTGATCGAAGGGCGATTCGCCTGCCGCGGCCTCCGGATCGAACAGGCCGCGTTCGCGTCGGGACGCCATGGCCATACCGACGGCGTTGGCCACGCCCTGCCCGAGCGGTCCGGTCGTGATCTCGACACCGAGCGTGTGCCCGTACTCGGGGTGCCCTGGGGTGAGTGCACCCCAGGTCCGCAGTGACTCGAGATCACTGAGTTCGAGCCCGTACCCGGACAGGAACAACTGGCAGTACTGCGTGAGTGACGCGTGCCCGTTGGACAGGACGAAGCGGTCCCGTCCGATCCACGTCGGATCGGTAGGGTCGTGGCGCATCACCCGTTGGTAGAGCAGATAGGCCAGGGGTGCGAGGCTCATCGCCGTGCCGGGGTGCCCGTTACCGACCTTCTGCACCGCGTCGGCGGCCAACAGGCGCGCGGTGTCGACGGCTTTAGTGTCTTCGTCGGTCCACCAGCTGGGGTGGGTCGTCACGACGGCGGGGGAGCTACTCCTGGAATCGGTCACGAACGATCATGTCCTTTCGGAACGTCGGATGGTTCTCGTCTGTCGTCGGCTCGACCTCTTAGTCCTACCCATGGGGCAGCGTAGCCACATAGCCGGGGCCAGGCAGGGGGAAACGGAGGTCGACGCTGCAAGCCACGTTGTCACAGGCACCTCGGCGGACGCTGAGCCTGCGTGCGGCCGTCCCCCGGCGGGCGGGTAGCCTCAAATCGTGACGCAGACTCCGGCGGCGCCTGTCTCGACAGGACCTGATGAGTCGGTGGCAGCTACGCAAAATCCGTCCGCTCGCCCCCGCCGAGCCGCGCCGCGACGCAGTCGCATCGCCGCCTATGTCGCCCTCACCAAGCCGCGGATCATCGAACTGCTGCTGGTCACCACACTGCCTGCGATGATCCTCGCTGCCGGCGGTCTGCCGAAGTGGTGGATCGTGCTGGCCACGATGGTCGGCGGGACCCTCGCGGCCGGGAGCGCCAACGCCCTGAACTGCTACGTCGATCGTGACATCGACGCGTTGATGCGCCGCACCGGTCACCGCCCGCTTGCCCTGCACGAGGTCTCGCCACGGGCCGCACTCGTCTTCGGCATCGCCCTGGGGACAGTCGCCGTCGCCCTCATGGGGTTGACGACGAACTGGCTCGCGGCCGGGCTGACCGCCGTAGCGATCGCCTTCTACGTCGTCATTTACACGATGGTGCTCAAACGGCGCACCGCGCAGAACATCGTGTGGGGCGGGGCGGCCGGCTGCATGCCGGTACTCATCGGGTGGTCCGCGGTGACCGGGTCCCTCGCCTGGGCGCCGGTCGTGCTCTTCGGCGTGGTGTTCTTCTGGACCCCGCCGCACTTCTGGGCGCTGGCGATCCGCTACCGCGAGGACTACTCGCGCGCCGGCGTGCCGATGCTCCCGGTGGTGGCCTCGCCGATTCGGGTGGCGCGCGAGATCGTCGTGTACTCCTGGCTGACGCTGCTGACCTCGCTCGTGCTCTGGCCGTTGGCCACTACGTGGGTCTATGGCGTCCTGGCCCTCGGATCGGGACTCGCTCTGGTCGGGGCCGCCCACCGCCTGCTGGCCCGCACGGCCAAGGGGCTGGACGGCAAGCCGATGCAACTGTTCCACCTGTCCAACAGCTACCTGGCGTTCTTGTTCGTCGCCGTCGCGGTCGACACCTTCATCCGCTGATCGTCGGCGTGACGGCGCTACCGTCAGTCTCCTAGTTCGACGCGCCGCCGGTCGACGAAAGCGGAGAGTCGACTCGCTAGCTCGGCGTCGAGCAGCGGCGCGTCGTAGGTGTCGAGGGTGGAGCGCCAGATCCGTCCGGCCCGCACTGCGGCATCGGGTGCGCCGTTGCGGGTCCAGCGTTCAAAGTTCTCCGTCGAGCCCAGCAGCGGGCGGTAGAAGCAGTCCCGGAATCGATCCAAGGTGTGTGCCGCGCCCAGGAAGTGGCCTCCGTGGCCGACCTCCTGGTGCGCGCCGAAGGCCAGCGATTCCTCGTCGACCGCCAGCGGGGTGAACTGCTTGTGCAGCGTACGGAGGATCTCGATGTCGAGGATGAGCTTCTCCGGGCAGGAGACCAGACCCGACTCCAGCCATCCGGCCGCTTGCACGACGAGATTGGCACCCGCGCCGAAAGCGGCCTGGAGGGTGTTGAAGGCTTCATATCCGGCTTGGGCATCGACGACCTGGCTGGACGTCAGGCCACCGCCACCGGCTCGCCAGGGCAGGTGGTAGCGGCGCGCCAGCTGACCCGACGCGTAGAGGCCTTGCGCGGACTCGGGCCCGCCGAAACTCGGTGATCCCGACTGCATGTCGATGGTGGACAGGAACGAACCCATCACCGAGGGCACGCCCGGCCGGATCAGCTGCATCAGAGCAATCCCCGTCAACACCTCCGCGGTCTGTTGCGCCAACGCCGCCGGGACCGTCACCGGCGACATCGCGCCCATGAGCAGGAACGGGGTCACCACGACGGCCTGTCCAGCCTTGGCGTACGCCAGCAGCGCCTCGAGCATCCGGTTGTCGTAGCGAAGCGGAGAGTTGACGTTGACGATCGTCATGATCGACGTCGTCGGGCGCGGATCCTCCGTGGTCCCGGGCACGAAGAGGTTTTTCCCAGCGTGGATGATCCGGGCGAACTCGATGCTGTCTTCGGCGTTCACAGCCGACAGCGCCGACCCGAAGACCGGTTTGGACGTCGACCTGGTCGCCGTGAACAGCATGTCCAGATGGCGGGAATCCAGGGGCGAGTCGTCGGGTTCGATCACCGGCATCGTCACCATGTCGAGTTCGGCGAAGGAGTGCACCAGTTTGGCCATCAGCTCGTAGTCGGCCAGCCTGCCGTCACGCCGCTCGTCACCAACCCTGAAAAAGGGTGGGCCGGAAACCGAGGCGAACACCATGTTCTGGCCGCCGATGGTCACGTCGTATCGAGGGTCACGGGCGCGCAGGTGGAACTCGCTCGGAGCGAGGGCAACCTGTTCCAGCACCCAGTCGGGATCGAAGAACACGACTTCGCCCTCGACGCGCTGGCCGGCCCCGCGGAGCAGCTCCAACGCCTCGTCGTGCATGAACTCGATCCCGATCTCGCTGATCAGGCGTCGCCAGCCCCCTTCGATGGTCTTGATCGCCTCCGTGGACAGGACCTCGACGTAGGGCATGTCATTGCGAAACATCAGGCGGCACCCTTCTGGACACGCGGACGGACACCAGCCGGGTCATGTGGGCTGTCGGCAATGACCCGGGCGGTTGTTCGCTGCCCGACGACGTGGACCACGAGCTCGGAGCCCACCTGCGCACAGTGGCGGTCGACGTAGCCGAGCGCAAGACTCATGCCGACGCTGTGCCCGTAACCGCCGGAGGTGACGAAGCCGACCCGACGCGGACCGGACCAGATCGGGTCGAACGTCCTCGCCTCGGCGTCAACGCTGTCCACCGCGAGGGTGACCAGCCGCTGCTCCGCACCCCGATCCCGCTCGCGCAGGACAGCGTCACGCCCTTCGAAGGCGGGCTTGTCGAAGGCCACGAAACGGTCCAGGCCGCTCATCCCAGGCGTGTACGCCCAGGTGAACTCGCGCGACCAGATACCGAAGGACTTCTCCAGACGCAGTACGTCGAGCGCTTCGTAGCCCAGTGGCACGACCTCCAGCCCATCTGCCGCCGTGTGCAGCAGGCGGTAGATCCCGGCAAGCTCGGTCGCGGGAAGGTTCAGCTCGTAGCCCAGTTCACCGGTCACACTCAGGCGTCCGACGCGCACGCGATGGGGCCCCAGGTCCAGCTCGGTAGCGTGCAGCCAGCGCAGGTCGTCGGCGCCTGCAGTGAGGCGGGACAGCAGGTCCAGCGATTGCGGCCCGGACAACGACACCCCGGCGACCCGGTCGGAGATGTCCTCGATCGTGACACTCCCGTCCTCGGGCAGCCGGTCTCGGAACCATCGCAGGTGCCACGCGCGCAGGTAGTAGGACCCCATCACCCAGTACTCGTCCTGCGCCCAGCACGTCGTCGTGAGGTCGCCGGTCAGCCGTCCCGAAGCACTGAGCATCGGCGTCAGCCGGATGCGTCCCGGTTCCGGGATCACTCCGGCCAGCACGCGGTCGAGCCACGCCCTGGCCCCTGGACCTGTGATCGCGTAGCGAGCGAACGCGGTCGTGTCCAGCAGGCCCACTCCGGTGCGGGTGGCACGTACTTCCGCCGCCACGACGTCGAAGGCGTTGCTGTGCCGCAGCGAGGGGGTCTCTCTGAAGTCGGGGTCGTCCGGGATGAAGTAGCGGGGCGTCTCCAGCCCCCAGTTCGCCGCGAAGTGGGCGCCTTGGGCAACCAGTTGTTCGTGGATGGCACTCGTCTTCAGCGGCCGACCGGCCGGGAGTTGCTCGTTCGGGTAGGTCATCACGAAACGACGCTGGTAGAACTGGCGGGTCGTCGCCTTGAGGTATCCGTCGGCGCTGGCGAAGGACCCGTAGCGCGCGACATCCATGCCGAAGACGTCTCGATCCGGTTCGCCGTTCACCATCCACTGCGCCAAGGCGAGCCCGACGCCCCCGCCCTGGCTGAAGCCCGCCATCACGCCACACGCCACCCAGAACCCGGGCAGCCCGCCGACCGGCCCGACCAGTGGGTTGCCGTCCGGGGTGAAGGTGAAGGCACCGTTCACCCAGGTCTTGATGCCTGCCGTTTCCAGGCACGGGAACCGGGACAGCCCGATCTCCAGCTCGGGGGCGATGCGGTCGACGTCGGGTGCGAGCAGACGCATCCCGAAGTCCCACGGCGCACCCTCGACGTGCCAGTGTCGGGGATCGAGTTCGTAGACACCGAGAAGCAGGCCCTGCCCCTCCTGCCTGAGGTAGGTGAAGCCTTCCAGGTCCATCATCATCGGCAGCTCGCCGTGGTGGTCGGCGACCTCGGGAATTCTCTCGGTCACCAGATAGTGGTGCTCCAAGGGAGCCACCGGCAGGTCCACCCCGGCCAGGTGACCCACCTTGCGGGCCCACAGCCCTCCCGCGTTCACGACGTGGTCGGCCGTGATCGTGCCGTGCTCGGTGACGACCGCCCAACCTCCCGGACGTTGGTGGAGCTCGACGACCCGGTTGTGCAGCACGATCTCGGCCCCACCGTTGCGTGCGCCCGCGGCGTAGGCGAATGTCGCGCCGGAGGCATCCAGGTGACCTTCGTAGGTGTCGTACATGCCGCCATAGATGCCGTGGACATCGACGATCGGACACAGCGCCTTGATCTCGTCCGGTTCCACCAGCCGAACCGTCTCGTTGCCGATCGTCTGGAACATCGCCCACTGCGACTGGAGCCACTCCCATCGCTCGGGGGTGCCGGCCAGGTTGATGCCGCCGGTCATGTGTAGGCCGCAGGACTGACCGGTCTCGGCCTCGAGTTCGGCGTAGAGGTCGATCGTGTACTTCTGCAGCGCGGCCACGTTGGGGTCGCCGTTGAGGGTGTGGAACCCGGCCGCGGCGTGCCACGTCGAACCGGCCGTGAGTTCGGAGCGTTCGACCAGCAGCAGGTCGCTCCAGCCCAGCTTGGCCAGGTGGTAGAGAACGCTGGCGCCCACGACGCCACCACCGATGACCACGACCCGGTAGTGGGTCTGCTTCACGAGCGCCCCCGTGGTGCTACCGGTGCCGTCTGATCATGGGCTGATCGGCGGGCCACTCAGCCCATGACGGTGTTGCTGCTGTCCGGGCTGGGCTGACGCCGCCGACTGTACGCGGAAAGATCCAGGTTGAGACCCGTATGCGGCAGGAAGAAATGAGCTGGTGTCTCGTCGTGATCGACCCCCTGTTCGCAGGTGTCGATGATGGCCCGCAGATAGCTACCCACCAGGGGCGCATTCTTGAACTGGTTGCCGCTGGTGCCGATCGCCACGTAGTAACCGGGCAGCGCCGTCTTGTCATAGATCGGGATCCAGTCATCGGCAACGTCGTAGACGGCAGCGATACCTCTAGGCACGCTCGGGACTCCGAGCGTCGGAAGTCGGCGGGCAACGCGGTACACCTGCGCCTCGTAGGCCGATCGGGTCACCGACGGGGCGTAATCGTCTGGATCGTCCAACCACTCCAACGGATCACATTCGGGCTCAGCGCCCCCGACCAGGAGTTGGCCCGAAGGTGTCCCACGGAAGTACGTGCCGAGGTCGATGTCAGCAATCATCGGGCCGGGCTGTCCGTCGATGGTGAAGCCAGGCGGGGCCGGCACCGCGTGCGTCTCCACCCGCAGCGGGCGCGTGCGCACCTCGAAGTCCTCCGACACTCCGGCCAGATCGTTTAGCTGCCCGGAGCTGGGGCCGGAGACGTTGACCGCCACGGGCGTGTGCACGACCGTTCCGTCGCTCAGTTCTACCCCGGACACCCGGCCGTCCCGACGTCGGATCCCTACCACCGTGACGCGGAACAGGAACTGCACGCCCCGTCGTCGCGCTGCGGTCGCCAGGTTGTGCGCGGCGAAGGACGGATCATCGACGAAGCCGGCATCGGGGGTGGCGTACCCACCGATCTCTCCCGATGGTTCGTCCCAGAATGCGTCGCTGTCGACCGGCTTCGGGGGGTAGTGGCGTGCCGGATCCAGCCACGGGTACGCGTGCCGAATCTCCTGCGCGGTGAGTACCTCGTACGGAACCCCGACCTGGTCGAAGAGCCGCAGTACCTTCGACGGGTCGTGGGCAGGCGCGTCAAGGCACAGCGATCCGGTCCGCCAGAACCTCGCGAGCGACCCGTCCTCGTCGGAGCCACCGAGAAATCCTTCCCAGTCCAGCCAGGACCAGTGCGCCTCCCAGGCGGTGGCCACGCCGGCCAACGTCGAGTAGTTGAAGCGAATGATCGCGGAGGACGCGCTGGTGGAGCCCTGGCCCGGACCCCGGTTGCGATCGACCACCAGCACCGAGCGTCCTGAGCCGGCCAAGGCGTGCGCGACTGAACACCCGATGACCCCAGCGCCGATGACGACGGCGTCTGCGCTACGACGCATGGTCTGAGCCTAATGAGCGATGCCCGCTATCGTGCGGCCATGGTGCCGCTGGATCTTGACCATCTTGTGTTCGGGGTTCCCGACCTCGAGGTCGGTGTTGCGCAGTTTCGAGAACTGACGGGCGTCGAACCCAGGAAGGGGGGACGTCATCACGACCGGGGCACCGCGAACTATCTGGTCGGACTAGGCGACCGTGCGTACCTGGAGATCATCGGGCCTGACCCGGATGCATCCCAGCCGCCGAGCTGGTTCGGACTCAACGGGCTCACTGCCGCGCGGTTGTTGACCTGGGCGGTCCGACCCGACCGTCTGGATGAGTGCATCAGGCAGGCCCGGGCCGCCGGCTACGACCCCGGTGAGGCCGCCGCGATGTCGCGCCAGACCAGCGACGGGCAGCGCTTGTCCTGGCGTTTGACTCCGGACACGGTCACCGAACTTGGTGGCACCGTTCCGCTGCTGATCGATTGGGGTGTCGCCCGACATCCGGCCAGCACCTTGGTTGCGCAACTGTCTCTGCGGGCGTTCTCGGTGCACAGCCCGAATCGCCGGCAGACCACCGAGCAGCTGACAGCTCTCGGAGTGCTTGTCGACGTGAACGACGCCACAGCCCCTGGACTGCGTGCAGTCTTCGATACACAGGCCGGACCGGTCGAGCTCAGCTAGGGAGAAGTACCGTGAGGGCGTGTTTCGGAGCGCTCTGTGGACGTTGCGCCAGCCTCGCTACGCGAAGTTGGCGGCGCTCATGTTCATCCTCGCGCTGATCTGCGTGGTTGCCGGTACCTGGCAGATCTCGCGCTTCAAGCAATCGGTTCGTGAAAACAACGTCCTTGACGGCAACGCGCACGCAGCCGTTGCGCCGCTGACGTCAACGCCGGTGTCGCTCGTCAACCAGGGATCTGGCACGAACCCTGCCACCATCCGTTTCCGCACCGTCACCGTGTCAGGTACGTATCTTGTCGGCAGGCAGGAGTTTCTGCGCGATCAGTCCTTGAACAACGAGGGTGGCTTCTACGTGCTGAACCCGTTGCGCACTCCTACTGGCGTGCTGCTGGTCGTCCGGGGCTTCGTTGCCGGCGGCGATCCGCCGTCCACGGTCGAAGCGCCCCCTGCGGGGCTGGTGCACATCACCGGTCGGCTGCAAGCCACGACGACCACGAACGACGGCGCGAGCCTGCTGGGGAAGGACGAGATCGCCTCGATCAACCCGGCCCAGCAGGCCTCCCGGCTCGGCGAGCCCGTGTACGAGACGTACCTGACGCTCAATAGCGGTCAGCCGGGGACGGCCGGCGTCAAGGTCCTCCCCGGCCCGGACCTGTCGAACCCTGCAGGCGGGGCGTACGAGGGCCAGCACTTCGCTTACATCGTGCAGTGGTACCTATTCGCGCTGCTTGCGCTCGCGGCACCGTTCGCGATGAGCCGTTTCGAGCTGCGCGAGGCTCGTCAGCGTTTTCTGGGCATCGACACCGGCAATGAGGAGCTCGACCTGGAAGCCGGCCGTGACCTGGATCAGCGTCGGCAGCTGACCGCGGGCACGTCCGCCGCCGGTGTGGTTGCGACCAGAGGCTCCGGCACCCTCGTGCAGCGCTACGACCTGACGCCGGAACGGTGGCAGCAGGCGGCGCGACTGGCCGACCGTTACGGCCGCGCGCTGTCCAATGATCGCGTCGAGCCTGCGGTGCAATCGTCCACACCCAGCCATACCGCCAGGGCCCCCGTCGTCGGCCACGATCAGCAGCCCCCGAGTAGCGCGACCAACGTGCACCGAAGTCACGACAATTACCACGGGTCCTACAACGACTACCTCTGGCAACTCGGACTGGCCGACGGGGCCACGCCAGATATCCCTCTACCTCAGCTTCAGCCGGGTGGCCCGATGTTGAGTACACCGCGCCGTGTTCTGGACGAGCAACCAGTCCTCGACGAGCGACCGCCGACGATCGCTGCCGAGGAGGAGGCGTAGAACTCGGATCAGTCGCGTGCGGAGGACAGCCGGGCCAGTATCCACGCGTCGATGTGCCCGAGCGCGCTGTGCGCCATCGATGTCGAGTGCCCGGTGAAACCGTGCGGGGATGCCGGATAGATGCGTAGTTCGACCTCGACGCCGGCGGCGAGAAGTCGTCCGGCCATCGCCAGGTTGTCCTGGAGAAGAACATCGTCGCTACCGATGATCATGAAGATCGGTGGCAGCCGGTCGAGTTGGGCGAACAGAGGCGACAGGTCGGGGTTCGTACGGTCGGTCGCGGTGCCTGCGTAGGCAGCAAGAAAGTACTCGTCGGCGATCAGGCGGCCCGCGGGCGTGTGCGCGGCCAGGTCGTAGGTGCCGAACTGCAAAACACCGGCGCTGAACGCGCAGATGCCGTCATCGCGCAGCCGAAGGAGGGTCGCGACGGCCAGGGTCGCGCCGGCGGAGAACCCTCCAATCGCCAGACGCGATGTGCCGAAGCGAGATTCGCAATTGGCCACCAGCCACCGCGCCACGGTTTCGCAGTCGTCCGGCGCGGCGGGCCATGGGTGCTCCGGCGCCAGTCGGTAATCGACGCTGACTACCGCGATCCCGAGCGCGTCCGAAATCCGCCGGTTGCGGAGGTCGCTTCCGGCGGCCGAACCCAGGTAGAAACCACCGCCGTGCAGTTCAAGGAGCACACCCGTTGCCGACGCGCCCACCGGCGCGTGGATGCGGATCGGGACACTGCAATCACCGACGTTCACCAGTTCGATGGTGGGCGGCGGGCTTGATTCGGTAGGAGCTGCGGCAGCAGCTCGCGTCCGGCGCAGCTCGTCGAAACTTCTCGGACCGCGCCCAGCCGGGCGTTGGGCATAAAAGGCCCGGGACTCCTCGGCAAGGGCCCACAGGTCAGTGTCGACCGACGACGGCAATTCCAAGCGCACCGCCCTGCTCAGGAGTTGCGAATCCGCACGAGGAAGCTGACCGTGCTCGCAATGGTGAGCGTGGTCTTCCCGGACTTCTCCGAACCCTGGATCTCGAGGGTGCCGGAGGTGAAGTCGGCAGGTACCTCGAAGACATTCTGGATCTTGTCCGCTTGCGTTGCGATGTTGCGGGCCTTGACGAACTTGCCCGAGCCCAGGTTCATCCGCACCACCGCGGGGTCGAAACCGTAGGTCTTGCCGTCAGGCTTGATCTTGTACTTGTAGTTCAGCTTGACGTAGAGCAGCGCGTTGGCCGGACTCGCGGGATGGACCGCGGGGTTGCCCGAGGCCCAGAACGCCAGCGAGGAGTAGGTCGCGGTGGCGCTTACCGGTGCCGAGCCACTCCGGCCGCCGCCGGAGATCTTGAATATCACTGTCTTGGTCTGCCCGACGTATCCGGTCTTGTTCGCGCGACGCAGTACAGCGATGTTGGCGTTGCCCGGCTTGCCGTCCGGCAGACCCAGGGTCTGGGTGAAACCGCCGTCCACGAGGCTGACGACAGCCGATGCGCCGGAGGGGATCGCCGCGACCACGTACGTGTCGCCGGAGGCCGAGGGGAGATCGCGCGGCGTCGAACCGTCGATGACCAGGCTGGCCCGGGTACCGCCGGAACTGCTCACGTCGCCCGGCCCGTAGCTGACCTGGAAGGCGATCAACTTCTGACCGGCCGGAGCCGAGCGGGCGTCATCGCCTGATCCGTAGCGAGCGATCTCGCCCGCACTGGCCAGCGTGACCTTCGTGGATTTGCCGACCATCGTTGCCCCGGTGAGCGACGGCGGCGGCGAGGTGGAACC
>JBDTFN010000084.1:0-10620 GCA_039937915.1 Jatrophihabitans sp.
CTTCCCGAACGACGGCGTTGGCCTGGCCCGCATGGAGTTCATCATCAGCGAGTACATCAAGGCTCACCCGCTGGCCCTGCTCCACCCCGACAAGGTGTCGGACCCGCACACACGCGAGACCCTGGCCGACCTCACCCGGGCCTACCCCGACGGAGAGACCTTCTTCGTCGAGCGTCTGTCCGAGGGCATCGGCACCATCGCAGCGGCTTTCTGGCCCAAGCCTGTCGTGGTCCGCATGTCCGACTTCAAGACCAACGAGTACGCGACCCTCATCGGCGGCGCAGACTTCGAGATGCACGAGGCGAATCCGATGCTCGGCTTCCGCGGAGCGTCCCGCTACGCCCACCCCGCCTACGAAGAGGGCTTCGCGCTCGAGTGCCGGGCCATGAAACGGGTGCGCGAACAGATGGGCCTCACCAACGTGATCCTGATGCTTCCGTTCGTCCGCCGAGTCGAGGAGGCTGATCGTGTCCTTGCCCGGATGGCCGAGCTCGGTCTCGAACGTGGGAAAGACGGACTCGAGGTCTATGCGATGTGTGAGATCCCGAACAACGTCATCCTCATCGACCAATTCGCCAAGCGATTCGACGGTTTCTCCATCGGATCCAACGACCTGACCCAGCTGACCCTCGGCGTCGACCGCGACAGCGAGATCGTTGCCTTCGACTATGACGAACGCGACGAGGGTGTGAAGGAGATGATCCGCCTCGCTGTCGAGGGCTGCCGCCGAAACGGCATCCACTCCGGGCTATGTGGGCAGGCGCCTTCGGACTATCCCGAGATGGCCGCCTACCTTGTCGAGATCGGCATCGACTCGATGAGCCTCATCCCCGACACCGTGCTCAAAACAACCCGACACGTCCTCGAGATCGAAGCCAGCCTGAACTAGCACGCCGAATATGGCAGCTGCCGATTGAACGTCGCGGTCTGTAGCGCGTTACAGGCGGCCGTAGTCGCGCCCGGCGGTCTGCAGCACGTCGACGTATCCCGCGCGTTCGTAGGCCGCCTCGTCGACGCCGGGGGGAACCGCCAGCAGTCCGCGCAGGTCCGAAACGCCATCGAATCCTTTGCGGGTCATCCAGTCGGACAGGCCGTCCAGAAGAACCGCAGCGTGGTCGCGCCCGTGGCGCAACAGAGCTGAGGCCGTCATCACCACGTCGGCACCAGCGAGCAGGTACTTGACGACGTCGTCGGAGCTGTCCACGCCGGTCGTGGCCGCAAGGCTGGCGCCCACCCGCCCACGCAGAATGGCGATCCAGGTGCGAGGCATTCGGGCCTCGACCGGACTAGAAAACTCGATGGTCGGGGTGACGGCCAGGGTCTCGACGTCGATGTCGGGCTGCAAGAAACGGTTGAACAACACCAGCCCGTCCGCGCCGGCCTGATCCAGGCGGAGCGCGATCTCGCCGATCGAGCTGAAGTGCGGGCTCAGCTTGACCGCGACGGGAATGCTGACGGTGGTCTTGACGCGGGTGAGGATGTCGACGTGGCGCTGCTCGACGTCGCGGCCGGAGATATGTGGGTCGCCGGGCACGTAATAGATGTTGAGCTCGAGGGCGGCCGCGCCAGCGTCTTGGATCGCTCTTGCATAGTCCACCCATCCGCCTGGCGTCACCCCGTTGAGGCTGCCGATCACCGGGACGTCGACGGCGGCCGCGGCCCGTTCGAGCAGACTCAGGTAGCGGTGCGGGCCGGCCTCCGCCTCCGAGACGGCCGGCAGATAGGACAGCGACTCGGCGTAGCTCTCGGTGTGCGCGTCCACCAGGCGCGAGTACTCGCGGGCCTCACGGCGCAGTTGCTCCTCGAACAGGGAGTAGACCACGATGGCGCCCACGCCGGCGTCGGCGAGTCGGCGCACACCGTCGACGGTCTGCGACAGCGGCGAAGCCGAGGCCACCAGCGGGTTGCGCAGGGTGAGCCCCATGTAGTCGGTGGTCAGATCCATCAGCGGCCTCTTCGCGCGTCGGCGGTGAACCGTTCGGGGCCTCGCGTCGCCATCTCCTCGTAGATCGCCCAGCGCTGGTCGACCGCCTCCTGAGCGAGCGCGAGCAGCCGTTCGGCTTCGGCCGGGTCGGAGTCGGCGAGCATCTTGTAGCGCAGTTCGCGGTAGATGTAGTCGCCGAGGGCGATGCGCGGTCGTGGTGAGTCCAGCAGGAACGGGTTGCCGCCGGCGGCCCGGACTACCGGGTCGTAGCGAAGCAACGGCCAGTGTCCGCTGGCGGTCGCCCGGTACTGCTGGTCCAGGCCTTTTCGCATGTCGATGCCGTGGGCGATGCAGGGACTGTAGGCGATGATCAGCGACGGTCCGTCGTAGGCCTCGGCCTCGCGGAACGCCCGCAGCGTCTGCTGGGGATCGGCACCCATCGCGATGCGCGCGACATAGACGCTGCCATAGGCGATCGCCTGCAACGCTATGTCCTTCTTGGCGACCGTCTTGCCCGCGGCAGCGAACTTGGCGACCGCTGCGAGCGGGGTCGCCTTGGACATCTGCCCGCCGGTGTTGGAGTACACCTCGGTGTCGAGGACGAGTACGTTCACGTTGCGCCCGGTGGCGAGGACGTGGTCGAGGCCACCGGATCCGATGTCGTAGGCCCAGCCGTCGCCGCCGACGATCCACACGCTGCGCCGGATCAGGTGATCCAGCACGCTGCGCAGGTCGTCGGCTGCGGGACCGGACATCTCGGCGAGCCGGTCCTGCACCTGCGCGACCCGCTCGTGTTGGTCCTCGAACTCCGATTCACGCAGCTGAGCCGCGTCGAGGATCGCGTCGACGAGGTCGGCCCCGACCTCATCGCGCAGTTCGACGAGCCGGGCGCGCGCGAGTTGCGTGTGCATGTCGGCCGCGATCCGCAGGCCGAGCCCGAACTCGGCGTTGTCCTCGAACAGCGAGTTCGACCAGGCCGGGCCGCGCCCCGCTGCGTTCGTGGTCCACGGCGTCGTCGGCAGGTTGCCGCCGTAGATCGACGAGCAGCCGGTGGCGTTGGCGACTGTGAGCCGCTCGCCGAAAAGCTGCGAGAGCAGCTTGATGTACGGCGTCTCGCCACAGCCGGCGCAGGCGCCGGAGAACTCGAACAGCGGCTGCAGGAACTGCGTCCCGCGCACGGTGCCGAAGTCGACGCGGGATCGCTCGTTGACCGGCAGCGTCTCGAAGAAGGCGATGTTTTCGCGTTCTTGCGCGACGAGTGGCTCGCGCGGAGCGAGGTTGATCGCCTTGCGGCTCGGGTCGAGAGGCGCGAGCGCGGGACAGGCCTCGACGCACAGACCGCAGCCGGTGCAGTCCTCGACGTACACCTGCAGGGTGTACCGGGCGTCAGGAACGCCGACGGTATTCAGCGCAGCGGAGGCGAACGCGTCCGGCGCCGTGTCCAGGCTCGACTGGTCGTAGTACTTCGAGCGGATCACGCTGTGCGGGCAGACGAAGCTGCAGTTGCCGCACTGGATGCACAGGTCCGCGTCCCATACCGCGACCGTCTCGGAGATGTTGCGTTTCTCGTAGGCGGTTGTGCCGCTGGGGTAGCTGCCGTCGACGGGCAGCGCGCTGACCGGCAGATCGTCGCCGCGGCCCGCCATCATCACCGCGGTGACCTTCTGGACAAACTTCGGCGCGAGCAGCGGCACGACCGGGGGCAGCTCGCGGGTAGCCGTTACGCGTGCGGGCACCTCGATCCGGTGCAGGGCGCGCAGCGCCTGGTCGACCGCGGCAACATTGCTGGTGACGACGCCCGCGCCGCGCCGCCCGTAGGTCTTGACGATCGAAGCCTTGACACGCGCTATCGCCTCGTCACGTGGAAGAACTCCGGAGATGGCGAAGAAGCAGGTCTGCAGCACGGTGTTGGTCCGGCCCGGCAGACCGGCCTCTCGCGCGACCCGGCCGGCGTCGATCGCATAGACGACGATGCCCTTGTCGAGGATGGCCTGCTGCACCGGCCGCGGCAGCGAGTCCCACACCTGGTCGGGCTCGTGCGGAGCGTCGAGCAGCAGCGTTGCGCCCGGCGCCGCCAGGCCCAGCACGTCGACGCGGTCCAGGAGTCCGAAGTGATGGCAGCCGACGAAGCTGGCCTGCCGCACGAGGTAGGGCGCCCGGATTTCGTCGGGCCCGAACCGCAGGTGCGACACCGTTTGCGAGCCGGACTTCTTGGAGTCATAGACAAAGTAGCCCTGGGCGTGGATATGCGGATCTGAGCCGAGAATCTTGATCGTGTTTTTGTTGGCGCCCACGGTGCCGTCGGAGCCGAGCCCGAAGAACACCGCGCGTACGGTGCTTTCAGCTTCGATGTCCAGCGCCGAGTCGTAGGGCAGGCTGGTGTTCGAGACGTCGTCATTGATGCCGATGGTGAACCGGTGGCGAGGCCGCTCCAGCGCCAACTCGGCGAAGACGCCTGCGACCATGCCGGGCGTGAACTCCTTCGACGACAGCCCGTACCGGCCGCCGATGACGCGGGGCAGGACAGCGAGTTCGCCGTCCTGGTAGGCCTCGGTGAGCGCGGCGACGACATCGAGGAACAGCGGCTCACCCAGCGAGCCGGGCTCCTTCGTCCGGTCGAGCACCGCGACCTTCCTGACACTGACGGGCAGCGCGGCCAACAGTGCCTCGACCGGGAACGGGCGGTACAGCCGCACCTGCAGCACGCCGACACGCTCGCCCCGAGCGTTCAGATAGGCCGCCGTCTCGACTGCGGTCTGCCCGCCGGACCCCATCACCACGATCACGCGCTCGGCTGCTGGGTCGCCGGAATAATCGACCAGGCCATACCTGCGCCCGGTGCGCTCGCCGAGTCGGGCCATGATGTCGGCCACCACCGCGGGCGTGCGGGCGTAGAACGGGTTGACCGTCTCTCGGGCCTGGAAGTACACGTCGGGGTTCTGCGCGGTCCCGCGGATGAACGGACGCTCCGGCGTGAGAGCTCGCCCCCTGTGCTCACGGACGAGTTGGTCGGGAACCAGTGCCCGCAGGTCCTCGTCCTCGAGCATCTCGATCGTGTTGAGCTCGTGCGAGGTCCGGAACCCGTCGAAGAAGTGCAGGAACGGGACGCGCGTCTGCAAGGTGGCGGCCTGCGCCACCAGCGCGAGGTCGTGCGCCTCCTGCACCGAGGCTGACGCCAGCAGCGCGAAGCCTGTCTGGCGGACGGCCATCACGTCGGAGTGGTCGCCGAAGATCGACAGTCCCTGCGCCGCGAGCGACCGGGCAGCGACGTGCATGACGGCGGAAGTCAGCTCGCCAGCAATCTTGTACATGTTCGGGATCATCAGCAGCAGGCCCTGCGAGGCCGTGAACGTGGTGCTGAGCGCCCCACCCTGCAACGCGCCGTGCAGCGCGCCGGCGGCACCACCTTCGCTCTGCATCTCGACGACCATCGGCACGCTGCCCCAGATGTTGGTCTGGCGCTTGCTGGACCACTCGTCGGCCTGTTCTGCCATCGGCGAGGACGGCGTGATGGGGTAAATGCAGCAGACCTCATTGAGCCGATACGCGACCGATGCCGCCGCGCCGTTGCCGTCGAGCGTCTCGCGCATCAGCCGGGCTCCGGTTCCATCTCGATCGCATGTACGGGGCACTGTTCGAAGCACGCTCCACAGCCGGTGCAGCGGTCGTAGTCGAAGCGGTAGCGATGTCCCTTCCCCAGCTTGATGACAGCGGTCTCCGGACATGCGCCTAGGCAGCCATCGCACTCGAAACAGTTCCCGCACGACAGGCACCGATTCGCTTCGTAGCCGGCCTGCTCGGTCGTGAGGCCACCGGCGATCTCGCCGAAGTCGACCACTCGTTGCTCGACTTCGAGTTCGGGTTGCTGACGGCGTGCCGAGTCACCGAAATACCACAGATTCAGGGCATCGAAGGGCACTACATCGTGCTTGGGGGGCCGCTCGACGGTGGTCTCGCGCAGGTAGGCATCGATGTGCCGGGCGGCTTTCTTGCCGTGGCCCACGCCTACGGTGACGGTGCGCTCGCTGGGCACCATGTCGCCACCGGCAAAGATTCCTGAGCAGCCGGTCATCATCGAGGTCGACACCTGCACAGTTCCGTCGGCGGCGAACTCCACTCCCGGAACCGCGCGTAGGAAGGTGGTCTCCGACTCCTGGCCCAGCGCCAGGATCACCGTGTCAGCGGCGAGCGTCTCGAACCGCCCGGTGCCGTGCGGCCGTCCCCCATCGTCGAGCTCCATCACCTCGACGGTCAGCTCTGGCCCGTCGAACGCCGTGATCGTGCGCAGCCAGTTGATCCGGACGCCCTCGCGCTCGGCGTCCGAGGCCTCCTCCTCGTGCGCGGGCATCTGGGCCCGAGTCCGGCGGTAGACGATCATCGGCTCCTCGGCGCCGAGCCGGCGAGCCACCCGAGCCGCGTCCATCGCGGTGTTCCCACCGCCGTAGACCGCGACCCGTCGCCCGATCGCCGGACGCTCCCCCGAGGCGACCCCACGCAGGAACGACACCGCATCCACTACTCGCGCAGCGTCCATGGCCGGGATGTCCACACGCTTTGACAGGTGCGCCCCGACCGCGACGAACACCGCATCGAAGCCACCGTCTCGCTGCTCGGCAACCAGATCCTCGACCTGGTGCTCCTGCACGATCCGTACGCCCATCTGCGCGATCCGGCCGATCTCGATGTCGAGCACATCACGCGGCAGGCGGTAGCTGGGTATGCCGTAGCGCATCATCCCGCCCGGCTCCGGGCCGGCATCGCGGATCTCGACCTGATGCCCTAACCGGGTCAGGTGATAGGCCGCCGACAGTCCGCTCGGACCCGAGCCGACGACCAGTACGCGCTTACCGCTCGGCGCCCCCAGCGGCGGCTCGAACCCCCACCCCCGCTCGGCCGCGAGGTCGCCGAGGTAACGCTCGACCCCATGGATCGACACAGCGGAGTCCAACTCGGCACGATTGCAGGCGCCCTCGCACGGGTGGTAACAGACCCGTCCGTGGATCGACGCCATCGGGTTGTCGGCCACCAACTGGCGCCATGCCCGCTCGGGTTCGCCGGCCTGCATCAGGCCTAGCCACGCCTGGATGTTCTCCCCCGCCGGGCAGCCGGAGTTGCACGGTGGAAGCAGATCAAGATAGAACGGCCGGCGTTCGCGGACCGGTCCGGCCCGCGACAGGCCGTGCAGCAGATCCGGCAGCGGCGTGACATCCCGCGGCGAGCCCGTCACGATCGCCCCGGCAAGAGAAAGTCCTCCAAGAAGCCCAACGCCCGCCCTGATGCCGTGTAGTCGGCGTAAGTGACACGCCGCGGCCCGTACGGGCCTGGCATGACCTGGTCATCACCGATCACGGACTCCCGGATACGCCGCAGAAGTGCCGTCTCGCGCGGCGCCGGTGTGTTCATGAGCGGCCTCCGCCGTTCGCCGGCAGTGGCCTGATCATCGAACGTCGTCATCGTGATGGTCTCCTCTGCTACTTGTGACGATGTCGCACCACCGGACGCGACCCCAGGGCCGAAGGTCATACCGCGCGGGGATTCTCGCGGCGCAACGACGCAGCATCCGGCGGACGAATTCGCCCGAGCCCGACACAAGCAACAGACACGGGCCCAGCACGAGAGGCATCCACGTCGGCAGCGGACGCAGTGCCCAACACGACCTGCAACGTGGCGGATACTCAGCGACGCAATTGATTAATCGCAAGACGCGTCGGCGGTTCTGCGGCGAATGAAACGTCAGGCGACGGTGAGGAAGAGCTTCTCGCGCTGCTTGCCTGGCGGCTCTGCCTCGCCGTTGGCGCCGGCCGTCAGGTACTGCTTCATGCCGGTCGAGATCAGCTTGAACCCGGTGCGGTCCAGCGCCCGGCTACGACCTGCGCGCAGTCGCGTTTTTCCTCGAGCTACCGACGACGTCATCAAGCGACAGCGACGCCCCTAGAGCCGCCTCGCCTGACTGATCCGCATGCGTGACAACAGGACGCGTCAGCGGGGCGGTAGCGTGGACGGAAGATCGTCGAGGCGCTGTCGCACAAGGCGTTCGAGCAGCTCCTGATGAGCGCCTGGTGCTGTTTGGCCGGCGAGGTCTGACCGGCACTCGATGCTGACGTTTTCGATGACGGCGAACGTGTGACGGTCTTCGTAGGCCGCGAACAGCCGCTCGAGCAGGTCTGCGTACGAATCGGTACTCATCGCCTCATTGTGGACCCGCCGTGTAGCCCCGGCAGCGTCCTTGGTCTCGACACACACGGAGGTACCGCAACGAACGGGTGAGGACCCGGATGAAAGTGTGGGGCAACGATAATCGCCGGCGGGATCGGGGTGATTTGTACACGTCGATTAGGTTCACTGAAACCCTGGCGCTGCAGGGCTTGTCGGCCTCGATCGGTGCGGTCGGTGACGCCCACGGGCCGCATGGCGCGGCGCTCAGGGGCCGCCACGGCTGGTGTATAGGCGTTGCGCGCAGGACGGGCAGCGGCTATGCGGAGCGGCCCACGGTTCGCGGGGTCCGGGCCAACGGTCACCGCGGAATGGGGTAGAGACCCCGCACAGCGCGGTGGCCTCCGCTGGCAGCGTTGCGTGAGTCAGGCACGTACCTCGGCGGCGGCCGAGGGGATCAGTGGTCCACGCCATACAGGGCCACGCCGTGATGACAGACATGTCTGCGTTCTCCCAAGCGTTTGCGATACATCGCACGACGGGTGCTTCCGCTCCCTCGGTTGACTCCAAGTGGCGGCTCACTTTGTGTTGGGCGGATCGCCGCCCGGTCACGGATCTGGCTGTGACCGGTTGCCTACCAGTCAACGCCGCGCGAAATCACCTGCGTAGTGCCGAACGACACCTGGTTCGGGTTGACCGCGTAACTCCCCTGGGTTGCCGATCTGGTGGCCGTAGCGTTTCTCGGCGGCGGTGCGGAGTTGGTTGACGCGTGCGGGAGGATGAGGGATGCGCGAGGTAGCGGTCAGTGCCGTGGACATAGATCGGTTTGCCCGGGTGCTCCCGCCGGAACGTGTCGGGCTGCTGAAGGCGGCTGCCGAGCGGGCGAAGCTCGGGCTGGCGGGCCGCACGGTGTGGAACATTAGCTCCACCGAGCGTGGTGGCGGTGTGGCCGAGATGCTCCAGACGCTGGTGGCCTACGGTCAAGGCGCCGGAGTCGAGACGCGCTGGTTCGTCCTCACGGGCGACGTCCGGTTCTTCGCCGTGACCAAGCGACTGCATAACCTGCTCCACGGATCTCCCGGCGACGGGAGCGGGCTCGACGCGAGCGACCTGGAGCACTACCGGGAAGTGATGGCACGCAACCTGCAGGAGTGGCAGAACCGGGCCCGTCCCGGAGACATTGTGCTACTGCACGATCCGCAGACGGCCGGCATGGCCGGTGCGCTTCGGGAGCGGGGCGCGCACGTCATCTGGCGATGCCACATCGGAACCGACCAGGCCGACGAGCACACGAACCGTGGCTGGGCATTCCTTCGCCCGTTCGTCGAGGCCGCCGACGCGTGCATCTTCTCGCGCAGGGAATACGCACCACCTTGGCTGCCGACTCAGCGGATCTGGGTGATACCGCCCTCGCTCGACCCGTTCAGCGCGAAGAATGCGTCGATGACGACCGACGACATCCGGGGGGCCCTGGACCAAGCGGGGATCCTCGAGCGGCTCACCGACGGCGGGAGTCTCGCCTTCGCCCGTCGCGACGGCACGACAGGCGCGGTCCGCGCCCACCGCGGGTTGCTCTTGGATGAAGACGGACCGCTCCCTCCAGATGCGGACGTGATGCTGCAAGTCAGCCGATGGGACCGGCTCAAGGACATGGCCGGCGTGCTCACCGGGTTCACCGATCATATGGACCGATTCCCTGAGGGCGTACACCTGCTGCTCGTGGGCCCAAACGTGGAGGGGGTAAGCGACGACCCCGAGGGCGCGCAGGTGCTCAAGCAGTGCCAAAAGCTGCGCGCCGCGCTTCCCCCATCGAAGCGTGCCCGGGTACACCTGTGTTGCCTTCCCATGGACGACGTCGATGAGAACGCGCACCTGGTCAACGCGCTCCAGCGGCACGCGACCCTCGTCGTGCAGAAGAGCCTGATGGAGGGCTTCGGATTGACTGTCACCGAGCCGATGTGGAAGAAGCGCCCGGTCTTGGCCTCAGCCGTCGGAGGCATCGCCGACCAGATCGAAGACGACATCAGCGGCGTGCTGCTCGATGACCCCACGGACCTGGACCGGTTCGCCGCCCTCGCCGCGGACCTCTTCAGAGACCCGGAACGTCGGGCGCGGATCGGGGCCGCCGCCCACGAACGGGTGGTCCGCAAGTTCCTCGGCGACCGCCACCTCATCCAGTACGGCGAGCTGTTCGCCTCCCTAGTCGCCGACTGAAACAGAGCGCACCCTTCTGCCACATCTAGATGCTGCACATCGCCGCGAACGAGCCACAGGAACCGGCGCGTTTACCGGATGCCTTCCGCTGGTCGAGCGTGGAAGTCAGAGCGCCCGATCGCCGCGGACTGTTCTTCGCACTTGGGCGTGAAGTGCCGAGTACAGGATGGCTGTTACCGGCGTGCGGGATCGATCCGAAAGGCGGGGTAGTCGGCGGCGATGGCTACGAAGTCGGCGATAGGAGCGCGCCAGCTGACCGGCACATGCGGTCTGGCACCGGCCGCGAACATCAGGTAACGCTTGATGATCGGCGCACGTTCGATGATCGG
>JBDTFN010000085.1:0-39351 GCA_039937915.1 Jatrophihabitans sp.
AGCGACGACATCGGCCTACTCGGACGTTCGTTCAACGACATGGCCGACAGCCTCCAGCGACAGATCCGGCGACTGGAGGACCTCTCCAGACTCCAGAGACGTTTCACCAGCGATGTGTCGCACGAACTCCGCACGCCGTTGACGACTATCCGGATGGCGTCGGAGTTCCTGTTCGCCAGTCGCGAGGACTTCGCCCCCGAACTGAGCCGAGCCGCCGAACTGATGCACGACGAGTTGGACCGCTTCGAGTCGCTGCTCGGCGACCTTCTCGAGATCTCGCGGCACGACGCAGGTGCGGCGCACCTGGAGTCGACGCCGGTCGACCTGCGCTCCACCGTCGCCACTGCGGTCGAGGGGGCCCGGGTGCTGGCCGAGGCGCACGGGAGCGAGATACGCGTCTCCCAGCCCGACGTAGCAGTGACCGTGGACATCGACGCCCGGCGGGTGGAGCGGATCCTGCGCAACCTGCTCGGCAACGCACTCGATCACGGCGAGGGTCGGCCGGTCGTCATCACCATCGGGTTCGATGACGACGCCGCGGCGGTCACCGTCCGCGACCACGGCGTCGGTCTGCGCCCCGGCGAGGCGAGCCTGGTCTTCAACCGCTTCTGGCGGGGAGACCCATCGCGAAGTCGCCTTACCGGCGGCACCGGTTTGGGCTTGGCGATCTCGCTCGAGGACGCCCGCCTGCACGACGGCTGGCTCCAGGCCTGGGGGGAGCGAGGGCGGGGAGCGCAGTTCCGGCTCACCCTGCCGCGCCGCGCCGGCCACACCCTCATCCACTCACCGCTTCCCCTCAACCCGGATGAAGCTGAGGAGGAGGGCGAGTGATCGGTCGTAGCCGAACCCGCGTCGGTGTGTTGAGCGCGCTGGTCTCGATCGTGCTCGCCGGCTGCACCGGTGTGCCGACGTCCTCCGCGCCGCGGACCGTCGAACCGATCGATATCGCCGGGGCCTACAGCACCCAGGCCGAGCCGCCGCCGGGTGCTGACCCCCGCACGATCGTCCAGCGCTTCCTCGACGCGAATCCGCTGGACCCGGTGGATCACGCCACGGCCCGCCAGTACCTCGGGCCGCAGGCACGAAAGGACTGGTCGGATAAGACCGCCACCATCATCAGTGACAAATCGGTGAGCACCTACGAGCCGAAGAAACCGATCACGGTGAGCGGTCGGGTCGTGGGGACCCTGACCGCGGCCGGCATCTTCGTCCCGACCCTTCAGGGCATCGGCGACGGCGGGCTAACCCAGAAGTTCACCTACCAAATCGGGCTAGTCGGCGGCGAGTACAGGATCACCGGACTGACCGACGGACTGGTCCTGACCACCGACCAGTTCGAGCAGGACTACCGCCAGCACGCGGTCTATTTTTTCGACACCGTCCACCGCTTCCTCGTCCCCGACACCCGCTGGTCAGCACTTGATGGCATCGATCTGGCCAACTGGCTGCTGATACAACTCGCCAGCGGTCCGCGGGCCGAACTGCGCAACGTGGTCGCGACCGACACGCTGCCGGTCCAGGCCGGTGCCCGTCGCCTCACCGTGACCCCCGGTCCGCCCCTGGCCATCGAGATCCCCGGCGCGTCGCAGCTGGACGCCCAGTCCCAGCAGCGACTCGCCGCAGTGGTGAGTGCGACGATCACCGACCCGACGGCCACCGACCCGATCGTGCTGACCGACGGGGGTACCCCGGTTCGGCTGCCGGACAGCGCCGGCCCGGCGATCGTGGCGGGCAATGTCGACGCCCAGTTCATCCCGCAGCCACCGGCCGCAGACGTGTACTACCTGCGCGCAGGTGACATCGTCGGTGACGGCGGGCAGCGGCTCAGCGGCCGGCTGAGGCAGAGCCCGTTCTACCTCAGTTCGATCGCGGTCTCGAGCCAGAACAGCGGACCCGCGGTCACGGTCGCAGCCGTCAGCGGGACCGGACAAAGCGGTCAGTTGCTGATCGGAACGCAGACCGCGGGATACCGGCGGGTGTCGTTGAAGGGCGAGTTGTCGCGACCGGCCTGGGCCCCGGAAAGCAACGAGGTCTGGATCGGTGCCGGCGGCAAGATCTACCGGGTGGTCGTCTCGGGCAACGTAGGGACGCCGAGCCAGGTGCTTGTTCCCGCAGCGGCCGGTGGCGGCCGCATCCTCGCGCTTCGATTGAGCCCGGAGGGTGCCCGCATCGCGATCGTGATCGGTTCCTCCAACGGCGCCAAGCAGCTGTTTATCGGCTCGGTCGTGCGCACCGCCGGCCAGGTCCGGGTTGACGCATTACAGTCGGTCAGTCCTGAAGGTGTGCAGGTGCTCGATGTCGCGTGGATCGGGCCGCAGAAGATCTTCGCGATCGGATCGATCGTCGGCTCCGGTGACCCGCGCATCTTCGAGTCCAATGTCGACGGCTCGTTCTGGACCGGCCGCAACATCGGGTCGCTGCCCGAACCGCCCGACAGCGTCTCGGTCGCGGTGAACCAACTGGCCTGGGTGTCGGCGAACGACACGGTGTGGGAGCAGAACGGTCGCGGGTGGAGCTCACCGGGTTCCACGGCGCAGACGACCGGGGACAAGCCCGTATACCTCGAGTAGCGCCGATCCGGGCGCCGTCCACAGAGCGCACCGGACACCTCGAGCGCGTCCACCCGCGTCGTCCCATCGTGATGGCTGACCGTCCCTGTCGGAATCATCGACGAATGTGTGGGACCTACGGGGCGACGTGTTCGATCCGTTGCTGGAACTCGTCTTGCCGCGTCACTGTGTGGGCTGCCGGCGCCCCGGTGTGGCCCTGTGCGGCGAGTGCGCGCCGGGCGACGGGATCCACCGCCTCCAGATTGCGGGATTGGACGTCGTCGCGGCAGGTCGGTACGCCGACGGGTTACGTGCGGCGCTGCTCGCCTACAAGGAGCGGGGCCGCCGCGATCTCGCCCGCCCTCTGGGTCGGCAGCTGGGCGCGGCCGTCGCGCAGTCGGTCGCCGCGCGCCAGCGTGGGGCTGTGGCGCGAGCGCGAGCACCCCAGGTCGTGTTGGTCTGGCCGCCGTCCTCGCCGGCGGTGGTCGCTGCTCGGGGCGGGGACCACCTCGGCCGTCTCGCGCGGCACGCCGCTGTCCTCGCCGGCGTCCGGGTGGCGCCGGGAGTGCTCGTGCCGACCCGCCAGGTGCTGGACTCGGCCGGTCTCGGCATCGCTGCCCGCGCCGAGAACCTTCGAGGGTCGATGCGGGCGCTGCCTCCGCCGGGCAGCCGACCCCGGACCGCTCCAGGCGGGGCCTCGTTGCTGTCTGCGGGGGCGGTTGCGGTCGTGGTGGACGACATCGTCACCACTGGGGCGACGCTGCGCGAGGCCGGCCGCGCCCTCGCCGAGGCCGGTTGGACGGTGTTCGCGGCCGCCGTCGTCGCAGCAACACCGAGACGGGTGCCGCCGCAGCCATTGGCAGTGCCCAGGTCAGCGGTCTAGCGTTGGGTTGACCAAAACGATCAGGTGCATCGGTTCGGCACTCCCGGGCGAACATCTCGACTCATAGCCCCCTGTGCGGACCGGTCACCACGAGAATGGTGGAGGTCGTATGGAAACTGTCGCAGGCAATATGGAGATCGTCGTTCGGGGCCGCAACGTCGTGATTCCCGATCACTATCGGCAGCACGTCGAGGAAAAGCTCGCCAAGCTCGAACGGTACGACAACAAGATTCATCGGACCGACGTCGAACTCCAACACGAGAAGAACCCGCGGCAGGTGGGCAACGCACAGCACGTCGAAATCACCTGCCGTACCCGCGGGCCGGTCGTCCGAAGCGAGGCGTGCGCCGAAGACTTCTACAAGGCTCTGGACATCGCGGCCGATCGCCTCGAACGACGTTTCCGGCAGGCGGCCGATCGGCGCCGCGTGCATCACGGACGGCGGCGACCCGAGTCCGTGGGCGAGGCCACGGCATCATTGGCCGACTCGCTGGACGTTGCGCCAGGCAATGCCGCGGCCGAGGACCATGACGAACACGGCCCAGGGCGCATCGTGCGGGAGAAGTCGCACACCGCCGAGCCGATGTCCGTCGACCAAGCGCTGCTCGAGATGGAGCTCGTCGGGCACGACTTCTACCTGTTCAACTGCGCGGAGACCGGACGGGCCAGCGTCGTCTACCGACGGCATGCCTATGACTACGGGCTGATCCGGCTCGAGGCGTAACTCCCGCTCAGCCCGGCCGGACCCTGTCCGGCCGGGCGGCGACCATTCTCCGGACAGCGCCACCACCACTCCTGCTGGCAACACTCGTGCTCGTCAGGCCTGCTCTTGCTGGCTTCGAGTCGGCGCGGGCGGGTCGACGAGCCGCGGATTCAGCAGCGCGAAGCGCACTTCGTCGGCGAATGTCCCATCGACGTTCCGTAGCCGGCCGCGGCGCACGCCGTCGGTTTCGAAGCCCGCGGCCAGCGCCGCCCGCTGCGAGGCCACGTTCGTGGTCTTCGCGCCCAACTCCAATCGGGCGAAGTTGCCGGGCCCGAAGGCCCACGGGACGAGGAGCCGCAGCGCGCGGGCGGTGTAGCCCCGGCCGCGGAAGAATGGGTGCACGACGTAACCGATGCCGCCGATCTGAGGTGGCCCGGCCTGGCGCAACGTCAGCGAGCCGGCCAGGCGCCCGGTGGCCAGGTCGACCATGGCCATCGAGGACGCGGCGCCGACCATGGAGATCAACCCAGCCCGGGCCGTGGCGCTCTCGGCTCGGATCAGGGTGTGCGGTGGACCGCCGAATCCCACGCGCAGAGTCAGTTCGTCGTCGGTCTCGACCAGTTCTGCCGCGTCGCCGGGTTTCAGCGCACGCACGGCCAGCACATCGTCGCGCAGACCATCGGGGGGGAGCGGCGTGAAGGTGGTGGCGATGGGTCCGGGCGGGTCGTCGGGGCGTCGGGCAAATCGGGCCAGGTCGCGAACCCGGTCGGTCGGGCCGCCCTCCGCACCGATTCCCTCGAACGCAAAGCCGGCCTTGAGCGCCGTGCGCGCGGACGGCAGGTTGCGTACGTCGCAGAAAAGTCGCACGACCGGCAGTCCCAGGTCGAACCCGAACCCGGCCAGGGTCCGGGCGGCCTCCGCGGCATAGCCGTGTCCGCGAGAGTCGGTGGCGATCCAATACCCCACGTCGCGATTGACGCCCAGTCGAAGAGCGGCTGAGCCCACCACGAGGTCCGTCTCGCGCTCGATCACCGCGCAGCCGATTCCGGTGCCCTCGTCGCGGCCCTCGTGGCCGAGGGACGTCACGAACATCCGGGCCGCGTCGGCGGTGTACGGGTTCGGCACAGCGAGGTGCTCGTACATGGATACGTCCTGCATAACCGCGTGCACCCGCGACGCGTCGCTCTCGCGCCAGCGGCGCAGAAGCAGGCGCTCGGAGGTCAGCTCCAGATCGGCGAGTTCGACGTCCTGAAATCGTGCCATCGGACGAGCGTGCCAGAAGCCTGGTGTTCCCTGAGCGACGGAATCGGGTTCGCTCGACCGAGCGGATGCGGCGACGCAACGACGAGCAGGCCGACTGGTCAGGCCCAGCACGGTGCGGATTCGGCGCCCTCGACCCGGCTGGGTCGACCGTCAGGCTCCGGCCCGTACGATGGACGCGTGGTTCTCAGCAAACTTCTGCGCGCCGGCGAACAGAAACAGGTTCGCCGCCTATCCGCGATCGCCGATCACATCGAGACGCTCGAGGACGATTACGTCGACCTCAGCGACGCCGAACTTCGCGCATACACCGACACCTTCCGAGAACGGCTGGCCGACGGCGAGTCACTCGACGACCTGCTGCCCGAGGCGTTCGCCGTGGTCCGCGAGGCGGCCCGGCGCACGCTGGGACAGTTCCACTACAAGGTCCAACTCATGGGCGGCGCCGCGCTGCACCTGGGCAACATCGCCGAGATGAAGACCGGTGAGGGCAAGACGCTCGTCTCGACGCTGCCGTCCTATCTCAACGCGTTGGCCGGTGGCGGCGTACACCAGGTGACGACCAACGACTACCTCGCCGCGCGCGACGCCGACTGGATGGGGCGCGTGCACCGCTTCCTCGGCCTGACCGTCGGCAAGATCACCAATAACATGCCTTCGGAGCAGCGCCGCGCGGCCTACGCCTGCGACATCACCTACGGCACGAACAACGAATTCGGTTTCGACTACCTGCGCGACAACATGGCCTGGTCGCTCGACGACCTGGTCCAGCGCGGGCACAACTACGCGATCGTGGACGAGGCCGACTCCATCCTCATCGACGAGGCGCGCACCCCGCTGATCATCAGCGGTCCGGCCGAGGAGAACCAACGCTGGTATCTCGAGTTCGCGCGCATCGCGCCGCGGATGAAGCGCGATACCCACTACGAGGTCGAAGAGGGCAAGCGCACGGTTGCCGTCACCGAGGAGGGCGTGGCGTTCGTCGAGGACCAACTCGGCATCGACAACCTCTACGAGGCGGCCAACACGCCGCTCGTCGGCTACCTCAACAACTCACTGAAGGCCAAGGAGATCTTCAAGCGCGACCGTGACTACATCGTCAACGACGGCGACGTGATGATCGTCGACGAGTTCACCGGACGCGTGCTCCAGGGCCGCCGCTACAACGAAGGCATGCACCAGGCGATCGAGGCGAAGGAGGGTGTGCAGATCCAGCAGGAGAACCAGACCCTGGCCACGATCACCCTGCAGAACTACTTCCGGCTCTACACCAAGCTCTCCGGCATGACCGGGACGGCGCAGACCGAGGCCTCGGAACTGCACCAGACCTACAAGCTCGGCGTCGTCCCGATCCCGACCAACATGCCGATGATCCGCGCGGACGAGACCGACTTCATCTACAAGACCGAGGACGCAAAATTCGCCGCGGTCGTCGACGACATCGCCGAGCGTCACGAGACCGGCCAGCCGGTGCTCGTCGGTACCGCCAGCGTGTCGAAGTCCGAGCGCCTGGCCTCGCTGCTGCTGCGCAAGGGCATTCCGCACGAGGTCCTCAACGCCAAGCAGCACGATCGTGAGGCGGCGATCATCGCCAACGCAGGGCGCAAGGGCGCGGTGACCATCGCGACCAACATGGCCGGTCGAGGGACCGACATCCAGCTCGGTGGCAACCCGGAGTTCGCCGCCGACGTCGTGCTGCGCGAGCGCGGCCTCACGCCGGACGAGACCCCCGAGGAGTACGAGGCCGGCTGGGCCGACGCGCTCGCGAATGCCAAGGCTGAGACCGATAAGGAACACGAGGAGGTCGTCGATCTGGGCGGCCTATATGTACTCGGTACCGAGCGCCACGAGTCGCGGCGCATCGACAACCAGCTGCGCGGTCGTTCCGGACGTCAGGGTGACCCGGGCAATTCGCGTTTCTACCTGTCCCTCGGTGACGATTTGATGGTGCGCTTCAACGGCGAGCGCGTCGCGATGATGATGAATATGCTCCGGCTGCCCGAGGACGTACCCATCGAGGCCAAGATGGTCTCGAAGGCCATCCAGTCGGCGCAGACCCAGATGGAGCAGCAGAACTTCGAGATCCGCAAAAACGTCCTCAAGTACGACGAGGTCATGAACAAGCAGCGCACCGTCGTCTACGACGAGCGGCTCCAGGTGCTCCAGGGCGCCGACCTCAGCGACCAGATCCGACCGATGATCGAGGACACCATCACCGGGTACGTCAACGGTGCGACGTCCTCCGGTTATCCGGAGGAATGGGACCTCGACCAGCTCTGGACAGCGCTGAAGACGCTCTATCCGATCTCGTTGACCGTCGATGAGGCCATTGAGCAGGCCGGTGGCGAGAAGTCCGACCTGACCCGCGAGTTCCTCGTCGAGGAACTTGTGGCCGACGCGCAGGCCGCGTACGACCAGCGCGAGGAGGACCTCGGGCCCGAGGTCGTTCGCGAGCTCGAGCGGCGGGTGCTGATGTCGGTGCTCGACCGCAAGTGGCGCGAGCACCTCTACGAGATGGACTACCTGCAGGAGGGCATCGGTCTTCGGGCGATGGCCCAGCGTGACCCGCTCGTGGAGTACAAGCGCGAAGGCTTCGACATGTTCGCCGCGATGATGGAAGCGGTGAAGGAGGAGTCTGTCGGGTTCCTGTTCAACCTCGAGGTCGAGATGGACGAGGACAGCGCGACGAATGCCGCTGCCCCGACTGTTGGCACGGTCGCACCGACCGCTGCGATCGACGAGGACACTATGCACCGGGTCGGCGACGAGGGCCCGCAGCTGGACGTCTCGCTGCTCAAGGCCGCCCAGGACGAGCACGAGAGTTCGCGTGCGCCCTCGGCCAACGGCTCGGCGGTGAACGGCAAGACGGCGAATGGCCAGTCCGCGAACGGCAAGGCGCCGCATATCAAGGCGAAGGGTCTCAACCGGACCAAGAGCGACAAGCCGCTGACCTACAGCGCGCCGGAACTTGGATCTGACGACCCGTCGGTCACCACCGGCGACGCCGACAAGACCAGTGGGACCGCGTCGGCGACCGCCAAGCGACAGCAGTCGCGCACCAATCCCAACCGTGGCAGCCGCGGGAACAAGGGCGGGGCGAACCGCAACAAACGTAAGCGCTGACGTCGCGGCGGCTGGGGACCTCAGCCCAACTGCAGCCGGGTGCAACGCCAGCGGCCGCGGTGTTCCTCGAGACGCAGCGCGATGGCGCGGACCCGCGGACCGCTCCGGACCGTCGCGCACAGCTCGGCGACACCCTGGGCAGGTTCGCACCCGCGCACTGACAACACGGTTGCGCGGTGTAGCCAGTGGGGTTGTCCGATCGCGGCGTCCCGGTCGAAATCCGCGCCGATCCTTCGCCCGATCGAGGGGCTGAGCAGCGAGGCCAGCTGGTGCAGCGGACGCCGGCCGTCGGCGCTCTCGATCAACCCGACGAGCAGGCGCTTGGCCCATGCGGTCGGCTCGGGCAGGCCGTGCGGACGCAGTGAGAGCGGCGCAGGCCGTGGCGCCGATCCCGGTCGCTCGAACGGCAAGGTCTGGTCATAAGGGCGCGCGAGCGGCGTGTGGGCGAGGTCGTCATCGAACGGCGGCTCACGATGCGGCGCCGGACGCATGACCACGCGTAGTCGCGGCGGGGCAACGGTGGCGCGTCGCGTCGTGCCGGACGTGGCCGACGACGGTGCGGAGTGGGCGAGCGTCGTGGTCACGATGTCTCCTGGGACGTCGGGGCGGGGAGCCGAAGTTCCTGCCCGGGCTGGATGAGGTTCGGGTCGTCACCGACGACCGCTCGGTTCGCCGCAAAGATGCGCGGCCAGTAGTGCGCGATGGCCTGCTCGGAGGGCTCCGGACCGAGACGATGCGCGGCGACGAGCCATAACGCGTCTCCGTCATGAACCCGGACGTGACCGGCGGGGGAGGGCGCGCGGGCAGGATTCTGCGGCGGGGACTGACTCATGTCCCCCGACAGGGTTCTGGGTTTGGCGCGGCTGGGGACCCCGCTCGGCCGTTCGACATCGCGCCCGGACGGTGTTGTCGTCGCCATGGTGGGTGACGTCACCGGTGCCGGAGTATTCGGGGAGGCGAGCGTGCCGGGCCAACTCGGGCCGGGAATCGGCAGCTGCGCCGCCGTCGAGCGCGGGGTCGCAGTGCGCGGGGTCGCAAGGCGCGGGGTTGTCGTGTGGGTGCTGGTCGGGTCCGCATCGTTCGTCGGCCATGCGGGGCCGGGCACGGGGTTGACGCCCGCGGTAACGGGCGGCGGGCTCGCGATCGGTGCGGGCGCCCAGTGACTGCGCGCCTGAGCGACAGCCGGAGCCAGTAGGACCCCTAGGCCGGCCGAACCGACGAGTACCCGCTGCAGCACGCGCGGGAGAACCATCTGCGAGACCCGGCGAGCACGATGTCCGACGGTGCCGGGTAGCTGCGCCGCAGCTGCTGCGAGCAAGCCGATCGCGACCCAAACCGCAATGACCCAGAGCGCCGCCCCGGTGAGGCGCACACACACCGCGTCGGCACCTTCTCGCGCGAGCCAGGATCGGGGAGCGGACACCAGCGCGGCAAGGGCAGTCGGGTCCGGACGTAGCACGCCGAGGACCGTGGCGTCGGCGAGCACGATCGATCCTGCGGCCAGCTTCATCTCGAATCCTTCGTTTGCCTATGTTTGCTTGTTTATAGCACCGTCTGACTCAAGTCAAGCTCGTTCGTTTGCTTCGGTTTGCGTGTGGCAGGGTAAGGGCATGCGGTGGGACGAACTGTTCGGCGATCTCGAAGCGCAGGCGGACGCGCTCGAGATCGCGGAGCGGGCTGCGGAGGTCGAGGAGCGCACGCGGGCGGAGATCGGCACCCTGCGAATGCACAACCGACTGCGCGCGGCGATCGGGGAACAGATCCGCGCGCGGTTTCGGGGCGACATCGCAGTGAGCGCGACGATTGTGCAGGTAGGCCCGGACTGGGTGCTGTTCGACGAGGGCGCCGGGCGTGAGTCGCTTGCGCTGACCGCGGCGGTGCTCAGCGTCCGCGGGCTCGGTCGGTTCTCCGCCGTCCCGGACTCCGAATCAGTCGTCGCAGCACGGCTCACGGTGCGTCACGCGCTGCGCGGTATCGCTCGAGACCGTTCGGCGACCCGAATCCATCTCGTCGACGCAACGGTCATCGACGGGACGATCGACCGGGTCGGGGCGGACTTCGTCGAGATCGCCACGCATGGCGCCGGCGAACTGCGGCGTCGCCATGACGTTCGTGACTGCGAACTCCTCCCTATCGCCGCGATCGCCGTCATCCGCCGACAGGTGTGACTTGTAGCCTGAGACCGGTGGGAACTCTGGTCGCGTCGGGCGTCGGCGCGGGGCACGGTGCCCGAACGTTGTTCGCTGGTGTGGATCTCGTCCTCGCGCCAGGTGATGTCGTCGGCCTGGTGGGCATCAACGGCGCCGGAAAGTCGACGTTGCTGCAGATCCTGGCCGGGCTTCGTGAACCGACCGAAGGCAAGATCGTCCTCAATCCCGCAGACGCCTCGGTCGGCTACCTGCCTCAGGAACGCGAGCCGAGAAGCGACGAGACGGTAGCCGACTTCGTGGCCCGGCGCACCGGCGTGTCGGCGGCACAGCAGGCGATGGACGCCGCGGCCGAGGCACTCGCGTCAGGCGCTCCGGGCGTCAATGACGCCTACACCTCGGCGCTCGAACTCTGGTTGAACCTCGGCGGCGCCGATCTGGAGGAGCGTACGGCCCAGCTCGCCGACGACGTCGGGCTCGCGGCGTCCCTGGACACTGCGATGACACACCTGTCCGGCGGACAGAGCGCGCGTGCCGGCCTGCTGTCGCTGCTACTCAGCCGCTTCGACGTTGTGCTGCTAGATGAACCGACCAACGATCTCGACCTCGCTGGCCTGGATCGTCTGGAGCGGTTCGTCGCTGAACTCCGCGCCGGGACGGTGCTCGTCAGCCACGATCGAGAGTTTCTCGCCCGCACCGTCACCCGCGTCGTGGAGCTGGACCTCACCCAGCGAAAGGTCCGGCAGATCGACGGTGGCTACCTCGCCTACCTGACCGAGCGCGAGGTCGAACGGCGGCACGAACGCGAGTCCTACGACGAGTACGCCGGCCGGTTGCAGGCCTTGGGCGAGCGCGCGCACATGCAACGGGCCTGGATGGAGAAAGGCGTCGCCAACGCCCGGCGCAAGGCCCCGGACAACGACAAGGTCGGACGCAAGTTCCGCACCGAGTCGACCGAGAAGCAGGCCGCCAAGGCGCGTCAGACGCAGCGGATGATCGAACGGCTCGACGAGGTGGTCGAGCCCCGCAAGGAGTGGCAGCTGCGGATGTCGATCGCTTCCGCACCGCGGTCGGGAGGAGTGGCGGCCAGTGCCGCCGGCGCGGTTGTCCGTCGGGGTGACTTCACCCTCGGCCCGGTCACGGTGCAGATCGACTGGGCCGATCGCGTGGTCATCACCGGACCGAACGGGGCCGGCAAGACGACCCTGCTCGCGCTCCTACTCGGCCGGCTCACCCCGGACGAGGGATCAGCCGGGCTGGGTGCCGGCGTCCGGGTCGGTGAGATCGACCAGGCGCGCGCGCAGTTGGACGACGCGCAATCACTCGCCCGGGCAGTGGGTGCGGCGCTGCCCGATCTCGACGACGCCGCGGTGCGCACGCTGTTGGCCAAGTTCGGACTTCGCGCCGAGCACACCGACCGGCCCACATCCTCGCTGTCGCCGGGGGAGCGGACCCGGGCGGCGCTGGCGCTGTTGCAGGGGCGCGGCGTCAACCTGCTGGTCCTCGATGAGCCGACGAACCACCTCGATCTGCCCGCGATCGAACAGCTGGAGTCCGCGATCGAATCTTTCGGCGGCACCGTATTGCTGGTGACCCACGACCGCCAGATGCTGCAGACCGTGCGCACCACGCGACGTCTTCGCGTCGAGAACGGGGTCGTCATCGAGACGGCGTGATCTGCCCGGCGTGTTACGCGAGCGTCAGTGGTGCTCGGCCGCCGGGCCGTCGGCCCCGGGCTCGACGAACGGGTGTTCGACGATGAACTCGCTGGTTTGCTTGTACATCCGCGCGATGTAGTCCTCGAGCTTGGCGCGCTCAACGCGCCATTGACCCCGGCCCCCGACCTTGATGGCCTCGAGTTCGGCGTTGCGCACCAACGCGTACGCCTGCGACGCGGAGATGTTGAGAACGTCCGCCACGTCGGTGAGGGTCAGGAAGCGGGTTTCTGGTGCCATGGGCGCGCTGCGGTCCCTTGCTACGTCGATGTTCGGGGTCGGTGGCTGAGTGCGGACGGGCTTTGCTCGAGTGTGGCAGGTGCAGCGCGCTGCCCTGTGATTGTCCACAGACAGCGCGGAGGATTCGCGCGAGCCGGACAGGTCGGGGACACTTTTCTCGTGACTTCGCCGTCCCCCACACCACGACGTATCGCCACGCCGAGCTGGCTCGACCTACGACTGGTCGTCGGCGCAGCTCTTGTACTGGGGTCCATCCTGCTCGGCGCGACCGTCGTATCACGAGCCAACAACACACAAGCATCGGTAACGGCGACGCATGACCTCGCCGCCGGCACAATTCTGCGAGCCGACGATCTGCGAATCCGGCAGGTGCGGTTGCCCGACAGCGGCGACGGTGTCTATCTGGGCGAGATCGACGACGCCGTGGGCAAGACCCTCGCGCGACCGGTCGCCAAGAACGAACTGCTGCCGGCAGGGGCGGTGCGTACGGTCTCGGCCCGCACGACGTTGACCGTGCCCTTCGCGGCCGGGGCCGCGCCGGACCTGCGAACGGGTCAGCGGATCCAGGTCTGGGTGTCTACGCCGCGCTGCGCGTACGTCGTACTGCTGTCCGACGTCACGGTGCAGACGGTGCGCCGCCAGGACAGAGGTTCGTTCTCCAACGGTGCGGCCGGGCAGAACGTCGTGATCAGCATTGAGCCTGCGCTCGTGCCGCGCGTCGCGGCCGCCCTGGCGATCGACAACGCCCAGATTCGGGCCGGTGTGCTCGTCGGGGCGCAGCCACCGCCCCCCGGACTCTCGCCGCCGTCGTCGCGCCCGTCGGCGTCCTCACCGCCTGAACCGGGCTCCAGCGGGGTCGGCCAGCCCGCAGACCTCGCGGCCTGCGCAGCGGCGCCCACTGGCCGATGAAGCTGTCGGTGCTGACCGTTGCTGACGGCGCCGCCTGGGAGGAGCGGCTCGTCGGCGATCTGGACCGCGGTCCGTCGGGGGTGCAGATCGCGCGCCGCTGCGTGGACATCGTGGATCTGCTCGCCGTGGCAGCGTCCGGCCAGGGTCGGGCGGCCCTGATCGCCGCAACGGTCCGCCGTTTCGACGCCGATGTGGTCGATCGGCTCGGCTCGGCCGGCGTCGTGACGGTCGCGGTCGTACCGCGCGGGAACGCCGCGATCGAGGAGCGGATGCGTGCACTCGGTGTCGCGCACGTCGTCCCCGAGGACGCGGACGCCGCGGTGATCGCCTCCGTGGTCGTCGAAGCGGTGCGGGCGGGCGCTACCGCGACAGCGGTGCCCGGTGTCGGCGCGTCTTCCCCGCGGACGTTTGCCGACCCGTCCTCGTCGATGGCGATACCGCCGGGTGCCGGTGAGCCGATCAGCGCCGAGGAGCCTGTGCGACGCGGCACGGTCGTTGCGGTGTGGGGGCCCACCGGCGCCCCGGGCCGGACGACGGTCGCGGTCACACTGGCCGACGAAGTGGCCCGGCTCGGCTCGGCGACCCTGCTCGTGGACGCTGACGTCTACGGGGGCACCGTGGCGGCGGTTCTGGGCCTGCTGGACGAGTCGCCGGGCATCGCCGCGGCCTGCCGCCAGGCGTCCGGGCAGCGCGTGGACGCCGCGTCGCTCGCCGGGCTGTGTTGGCAACTCGGACCTCGGCTTCGGGTGCTGACCGGTATCCCGCTGGCCTCACGGTGGACCGAGTTGCGGCCGACCTCGCTCGGCGCGGTGCTCGGTGCGGCGCGCACGCTCGCCGATTTCACCGTCGTCGACTGCGGTTTCTGTCTCGAGACCGACGAGGAGCTCTCCTTCGATACGCTCGCGCCTCGGCGCAACGGGGCAACGCTGGCGGTCCTCGATGATGCGGATCTGGTCATCGTCGTGGGGGCCGCCGATCCGATCGGCATGCAGCGGTTGGTTCGTGGACTGGCCGAACTGCGTGACGCCGAGATCGCCGCGCCGGTGTGGGTTGTGCTCAACCGGGTGCGCGCCGGAGCAGTTCCGGGCAACACCGACCTGGAACTCCGCGCCGCTCTGGAACGCTTCGCCGGCCGGGCTCCGACTGCCCTGCTACCCGCCGATGTCAAGGCAACGGACCTCGCGCTCGCCGGCGGCCGCCTGTTGAGCGAGTCGAGCCCGAGCAGCCCGCTGCGCGCAGCGGTGATAGAACTCGCCGCGAAGCTCGCCGGGGTGTCGGTGCCCGGTACCCGACGCCGTCGCCGACGGCGCTGATTCCATCGGCATCGGGAGCGGGATCGCCGCCGCAGGCCATCGACGTCAGTGCCGCTGGTCTGCGAACGGGTCGACACGCGGCGCGGCCCGGCACGGCCGCGACATTCGTCGGTGATGAAAGGATGAGGTCCTAGGCACGGGATACGGATCGGGGGATCGATGACCGAGCGGATGTCAAGCGTCGACGTCGGCTTCCTGCACCGGGAGCGGCAGACCGCACCGCAGCACGTCGGCGGGCTCGCCGTGTTCGTGCCGCCACCGGCCGGGTTCAACTACGACCGGTTGGTTCGGCTGCTGGAGGAGCGGATCTCGCTCGCGCCGCGGTACCGGCAGAAGGTTCGCGTCGTCCCGGGCAACTTGGCCAACCCGATGTGGGTCGATGACCCGGACTTCGACATCACTTATCACGTCCGCCGTTCGGCGATGCCGCGACCGGGTACCGATCGGCAGTTGCTCGATCTGTGCGCACGGGTGCAGTCTCGGCTGCTCGATCGCAGCCGCCCGCTGTGGGAGATGTACCTGGTCGAGGGGCTGGTCGATGGTCGGGTCGCGATCATCACCAAGACTCACGAGGCGATGGTCAGCGAGCAGAATGGCGTCGACCTGGCGCAGGTGATCCTCGACGCCGCACCCGCGCCTCGACGAACGGTCGAGGCGATCTGGATGCCTGGCCCGGAGCCGTCCTCGACCGATCTGCTTCGTGACGCACTCGCCGGGATCGTGCGCCGCCCGATCACGCTCACCGACACCGCGCGGGGTGCGGCACGAGAAGCCGGAACGACGCTCGCACGGGTCGGAGCCCTCGCGGGTGGAGCCGCCGGTGCGGGCCGGGCGCTGCTGCGTCGACCCAAGGCCTCGCCGTTGCACGTCGAGCTCAGCGAGCAGCGACGACTGGCGATCGCACGAACCCGGCTCGCCGACTACCGCAGCGTTCGCGACGCGTTCGGGGGCACGGTCAACGACACGATGCTCGCCGTGGTTGCGGGGGCATTGCGGGGGTGGTTGCTGGCCCGGGCCGAGCCGCTGCTTCCGGCGAGCACGGTGCGTGCTCTGGTCCCGGTCAGCGTGACCGACCTTGTCGACTCCGACGGACGGGAGCGGACGAGCGCGGCGACAGTGGTGCGTCCGTTGTTGGTCGACCTGCCGGTCGGCGAGCCCGATCCGGTGCTCAGGCTGGCGCAATTGCGCTACGCGATGGCCTCGCACAAGGCCTCCGGTCGCGCCGTCGCGGCGAGCAGCCTGACCGCGTTGAGCGGCTTCGCGCCACCGACCTTGCATGCGCTCGGCGCACGGGCCTCCAGTGGGCTCACCCGACGGATGTTCAGCCTGGTCATCACCAACGTCCCCGGCCCGCAGATCCCGCTCTACGCGGCCGGTGCCCTGATGACGGAAATGTTCCCGTTCCTGCCTCTGGGCCAGGGCCATGCAGTCTCGATCGCTCTATCGTCCTACGACGGTGGCGTGTACTTCGGTCTCAACGGCGACCGCGACGCGGTCCGTGACATCGACCTGCTGGCCGAGCTCATCGAGGAGTCCCTCGCCGAACTCGTCGCCGCGGCCGGGCACGGATCCGCGGTCGCGTCCGGTGGCTCCGGACGCGGTCGGGGAAGCGGTCGCAACAGGAGCTCCGCCACACCCCCACGGAGGTCCCGGTGAGGGTGTACCTGCCCGCGACCACGACCGTGCTGCGCGAGCTCGTCGACTCCGGTGAGATCGGCCCCGCGCCGTTGACGGCCTTCGCCGTCACACCGGCGCTGCGGGAGTGGTACCTCGACGAGGACGACGAAGAGCTCGAATACGCGGCGTTGAGCGAGGCCGCCCGCGGCTCGCTCCGCCTTATCGACGCCGCCATCGGCGCCACCCGCCGTCGGGTCGTAGTGGCCGCTGATGTTGCCGATGACGCGGTCGAATTCCGCGACGATCTCCAACGGGGTGTGGTGCGGGTACGCGAACCCGTGGTGCTTGCCGCGGTTGCGTCGGTGCACGTCGACGACGCCGACGCCGAGGACACCATCAGGGCCGCAGCAAGGTCGATCATCGCGGCCGACCTCGGCGACGCCGAGGCGCAGGAGCGGGTCGACGACGCGGAGGGCTTCGAGCTTTCCTGGTACGCCAACCAAGAGGTCTCCGACCTGCTGAGCGGGCTCTGAACGGGCCCTGCGGGCCTCTGCGCCGACGCGGTCATGGCTGCGCAATCTGGATCGGTACGGGGGCGCCGGCCTCGAACAGCGGCCCCCAGCGCGGGTCCCCGACGACGACACCGCGACCGGGTGGGAGTTCGCGGGTTCGGCGCGGCACCCGGACTCCGAACAGTTCGCCATCGAGCGGACCAGGACGTAACAGCACGCCGCAGCGATGGCGGCGCAACTCAGCTGCGACGCCGCGGTAGTCGGTGGCCACGTCGTCGCTGCGTCCGGCCGCCACCACCGTCAGCGGTGCGTCGGGCGAGCGGATCCATCTGATCAGGCCGTCGGCGACCGCACCGTCGACAAAGGATTCGCTGTCGTCGATCAGCAGCAGCGTCGGTCCGTCGGGTGGCGTCACCGGCGGCGGACCGCCGGCCGGATCCAGGATCGGCGTGTCGAGTGCCCTGGCTACCTGGTTCAAGGGCGAGCGACGGGTGCAGACCACCAGCGTGGCGATGCTGAGCCGGTCGGCCTCGACGAGCAACGTGTGCAGAACGGTCGACTTACCCGAGCGCGGCGGGCCGGCCACGAGCAGCCGCGCCCGCACACCGAGCAGATCGAGTCGGCACGGAACGCCGGCATCGCCGCCTACGCCCAGAAGCAGTCCGGCTTCCCTGCCGGCGCCGACCGGGCGTTGGGATCGGATCTCCTGCAGCCGGACGCGATCAGGCAGCACGCGCAACCGCACCGCGCTCGGGTCGATCGCTACGCCTCGCCACCGGTGCACGATCGTGGCGGCTTCGATGTGCGCCGCCTCGAGCGTCGGCGCGCTACCCGCGTGCGCGAGTTGGAAGACGGCGCCGTCGTGGGCCCGCACGCCCCGCCCGGGCGGCAGCACCGTCGGCACGTCCCGGGCCAGCAGCCCGACGCTCCCGTAGTCGGAGCGATCGCTCAGCGCGAGAATGAGCCGCGTCGGGAACGATCCGGCCACCCGAGGAGTGAGCAGCGAACTCCCACCGGTCAGCGCCACTGTCAGGGCCGCGGTCGGCGCCGCCCGCAGCAGCCGGGTCAGCAGGTCGGCGAGGTGCATCGCGTCGCCGTCGTCCACACTGCTGAGCACGGCGTCCCACGAATCGATGAGCAGCATCGTCCGGCACTGCGCACCGGCGATGCCGCACCGGGCCAGAAGTCGCTCGAACAGCGTCGCGGTGAGGTCCTCGGCGCCGGGGCCAAGGCCCGTGGCGGTGTGCGGCAGACCCTCGAGTAGCTGGAGCAGACTGCCCGAGCCGTCGACGGCGTGCAGGGTGAGCCGGTCGGGGGCCAACTCGCGTGCCGCGGCCAGAGCCAGCGCGGCGAGAGCGGTCGTGCGGCCAGAATGCGCCCGGCCGGCCAGCAGGAACGATCCGTCGACGCCGAGCGACACCGTCAGGGGTGTCTGGAGCTGCTGGTCGGGCAGGTCGAGCAGCCCGATCGCGATCCGGTCGGGGGCCGAGTCTGCGGGCAAGGACGTCATCGGGATCGAGTCCGGCAGTACCGGACGCCACGGCCCGGGCAGCGCACGGATTCCGAAGCGCTGTGCCGTGCCCGCGATGATGCCGATGAGGTCGGCGAGTTCGTCGGGCCCGGTGTCGGTCGGCGCGGTGGACGGAGGACGACGGAGCCATTCGCCGAGGATCTCGATGACCGGATGTTGGGCGGTGCCCGTTCGGGGTCCGCTGACGAGTCCGGTCTGGACGCAGGTGAACGACGCTGCGCTGCGGACCCAGGCCCGGCCCGGGTGACGGGGATCGAGGTGGGCGGCGTCGGCCGCGCCCACGACGTCGGTGGACTCGATCGAGTCGGTGACGCGCAACGCGATCCGCAGGCTGGTGTTCGCGCGAATCTCCGCCGACACGGCGGTACCCGGGCGCTGGGTCGCGAGAACGAGATGCAGGCCCAATGAGCGACCGCGCTGGGCCACGCCGACCAATCCGGTGACGAAGTCGGGCAGTTCGTCGGCGAGCGCAGCGAACTCGTCCACCACGATGACCAGCCTCGGGACCGGCGTCGCCCCGACGCCCGCTCGGCGCCGATAACCGGGCAGATCGTCGGCGCCTAGATCGGCGAAGAGCCGCTCCCTTCGGAGAAGTTCAGCGTGTAGCGAGCGTAACGCGCGTCCGGTGAGCTGGGCGTCCAGATCGGTGACGACACCGCCGGTGTGCGGCAGGGCATCGCAGCCGGCGAACGCAGCGCCGCCCTTGTAGTCGACGAGCAGAAAGGTCAGCTGGTCCGGGGGATGGTTCACCGCCAGCCCCAGCACGAGCGAACGCAGCAGTTCGGACTTTCCCGAGCCGGTCGTGCCGGCCACGAGTGTGTGCGGACCGTCGGCCACAAGATCGACGACGAACCTGGCGTCGCCGGCCACGCCGAGCACGGTGTGGGCGCCGCCGTCCGCGCGGTTCCAGCGGCGGCGGATGTCCTCCGGCCCGATCTCCTCACCCAGGTCGAGCAGATCACTCAGCCGGCACGATTCGGGCAGCCTGCCGTGCGCGGTGCCGGGGTCGCTGAGAGGGGCGAGTGAGCGAGCGACCCGATCGGACCATTCGATGCCGACCTGATCGGCTATCGCGTCCTGTTCACCGGCCGCGGTGCGCACGGTGATCCGTGAGCTGGCGTCCGGGGCGCTGAACGCCCATGAACGGCAGGCGCCCGGCAGCACGGTGGGGTTGTCGGCCAGGCAGATCGCTGTGATGCCGACGGCGGGGCCGGCCATCAATACCGACTCCAGTGCGGTTGCGTGCCGCGCCGCGGCGGTCTGGTCGACCAGCAGAACCAGCCAGCGACCGACCCACGGACCCGGACTGCGACGCAGATCAGCACGTCGGCGTTCGAGTCGGTCCACGACCGTGGCCAGGGTGGTGGCCTGCCCCGCGGCGTCGGCGCCCGGCGGCAGGCTCAGCTGCGGTAGCCACCGCATGAAGCGCCACCGTTGTGGACGCCCGAGCAGCGCGGCGATCTCGAGATCGACCGGGGAGTGCAGAACCGCGAGTTGGGTGATGACCCACCGTGCGAGACCGTCCACGACGCGAGTAGGCCCCGCGAGTCCGAGCGGGCCGGTCCGCAGATCGCTGGTTACCGGAACCGAGATCACCTGGCCCGCGGGGGCGACGGTTTGACCGGCTCGGCTCTGCAGACGGGAGTGCTGGTCCGCCCAGCCGAGCCGGACCACCAGATGCTCGGGATCGCCACAGCGACGCTCCCAGATCCGAGGTTCGGGACCGCTCGCGATGCTCGCGACCTGCACCGGGTCCGGTGCGGCGTCTCGGCGTGCCGTGGCTTCGGCCCGCAAGCCCGTGAGCACAGCGTCGCGAGCTGCCGACAGTTCCGTCCGGTAGAGGCTCGCCTCCTGACGGCGCGAGCGTCGCCAGTGGACGCGGTCACCGAGGCTGCTCGACAGCATCATCATCGGCGACAAAAGGGCGAAGAGCAGAAAGGCCGGAGCATCGAGGACCCAGGCCATGACCGCGCCGGCGACCGCCGGAAGCAACGCGGTGAACCATTGGACCCGCCCCGGCGCAGGGGGGCGGTTCGGGACGGGGAGGTCGATCGGCCCCGGGGTTGCTGCGGGTCGCGGGCGTGGTCCACGGTTGACGACCAGGGCTCCGTCGGTGAGCGTCACGGGAGCGATCGTCGGTGCCGGACCTACGAGCCGCAGCAGCGAATCACCCACCCTGATCACCTGCCCCGGATCGACCGGGGTGCCCGCGGGGCCGACCTCGACGCCATCGACAGTAGTGCCGTTCGTAGACCCGAGATCGTGCACCGTGGCGCCGGACGGGCCGACCTCGAGCGCTGCGTGCCGCCGCGACACCCTGTCGTCGAGCAGACACACCGCATCCTGCGCGTCCCGCCCGATGATGGCCCGACCGCGGGCGAGCGCGTACCGCTCACCGGCGCTCGGACCGCCTGCGACGACGAGGTCGAGCAAGCTCGACGTGGACGGCGGGCTCGGCATCGAGCCGATGTCGAGCACGGCGCCGGAACGCAGCGCCGGATCGGCGCCGACTACGGCGGTGCCGGGAACCGGGCGCGTCCCGCACCACATCCGCCCCCCGGGCGGTACCCCGACCACGCCGGCGAGAGCCGTCGCGACATCGGCCACGAGAGTTCCGGGCGCAGCCACGACCGCGACATCGGACGTGGCGAATGGACTCCGGACGGTGAACTCGATTCGCACGGCGTCGAGTCTGCGGCCCGCAGCCGACACGAGCAGGGCATCGCCGCTCCGGCCTGTGGACGGCGGCCGGTTGTCCACATCCTCGTGCCACGGCCGGCGGGACGGGGGTGGTCATACCTACCGTGGCGACCACGAGTCAACCGCCGTCCGCCGACGCGGACGGCCAGGCGGAGGGATTTACGCGATGTCAACACTCAAGGTCACACCAGCTCAACTCAACCTGCTGGGGCACAGCGCCGCGGGGGTGTCCGCCGAGGTCCGAGGCCAGCATCAGCAGCTGCGGGCCCGGCTGTCGCCGCTGTTCGGCAGCGAATGGGTCGGTACGGCGTCGGCCCAGTTCGCGGCGCTGTACGAAAACTTCGATCTGCACGCGAAGGGCTTGGCCGATGCCCTCGACGGCATCGGTCAGCTCCTCGTGCGCGCAGGTGGGCACTACACCGAGGCTGAGGTCGCGATCGCCGCCTCGTTCCACTGACCCGGGCTGCTCGCGCGTCGGATAGCGTCGCTGCTCGTGACAGAGCACAGCGCGCACGGACCGGTGGCGGGAGTCCTCGAGACGGTCGAGGCGGCATTGGTCGAGCACTTCGGCCACCAGCCACAGCGGGCAGCGGTGTCCTTCGTCGGCGTCGAGCGGATCGAGGTATTGCGTTTCGAACCGATACCCGGTGAGCGTGCCTACGTGTCCCTGGGGATGTCTCGCCATCCGATGACCGGCGGTGCCGAGTCCTTCGTCGCGGTCGACGGGCCTCGTGCCGAATTGCTGCTGCATGTGCGTGACCCCACCGACGAGTTCGCTGACGTATGGCGGCGGGTGGCGGTCCTCGCGGCTGCGCCGGCGGTGGAGTCGGTCGTGTACTCGACGGGGATGACGGTCGACATCGGAGAACCGCTCATCGACGGGGCGGCAGTGACCGGCGTCGTCGTCACCGAATCGCCACTTGCCCCGGTGACCACCGCCGCGGCGGAGGTCCGTGTCCTTCAAGTCGTTCCGGCGACGTCGAATGAATTGGCCTGGGGGCGTGTCCGGGGCAGCAACGATCTGATCGAACGGCTGCGGAGCCCGGACGTCGACCTGCTCGACCTGCTGCGCCGCTCGGTGCCCTTGGACCAGGGCGAGTGATGGCGCGCCGACCGGGCATGCCGAAGCGAGCCGAGGCGGAATCCGTCGTGGGCGGGACCGATCACACGGTGCGGTCTAGGTCCCACCACGCCGGGGTGCCGAGCAGTGCGGGCGGTTAAGGGGCGACACTGAGGCCCACCCGCCGCAGTGAAGGAGACTCAGACGTGCAGTTCGGTCGGTACTACGAGGAGTTCGAGGTCGGAGCGGTCTACAAGCACTGGCCGGGGAAAACGGTGACCGAGTACGACGATCACCTGTTCTGCCTGATCACGATGAACCACCATCCGCTGCATCTCGACGCCAACTACGCGGAGAAGACCACCGACTTCGGCAAGAACGTCGTGGTGGGCAACTACGTGTACTCGCTGCTGCTGGGCATGTCCGTGCCGGACGTCAGCGGCAAGGCCATCGCCAACCTCGAGGTCGAGTCGCTGCGCCACGTCGCGCCCACCTTCCACGGCGACACCATCTACGGCGAGACGAAGGTCCTGGAGAAGACCCCGTCGAAGTCGAAGACCGACCGCGGGATCGTGTACGTCGAGACCATCGGGTACAACCAGGACGGCACGATCGTGTGCATCTTCCGGCGCAAGGTGATGGTGCCGACCAAGGAGTACATCGACGCACGCGGGGGCGAGCAGCCCGGCCGGCCCGAGCCCATCGCGCGGGAGAAGAAGTAGCGCCGGATCAGTCCGGCAGCAAGTTCCACTCGACCAGCGCGTTCAGCAGGCCGGGCGCGAGCGGCAGCGCGTCCAGTTCGGTGCGGCTGGCCCAGCACACGGCGGCAGCGTCGTCGCCGGCCATCGGTGTGCCCGAGACCACCTGGCATACGAAATCGTCGATCAGATAGACACCCCCGCCCGGCGCGGGTCGCTCCACCCGGCCGGCCCATCGCGCCGCCGTGACCACCAGCGCGGTCTCCTCGGCGAGTTCGCGTACGCACGCCTGCTCGGCGGTTTCGCCGGCCTCGCACTTACCGCCGGGCACCGACCAGGTCCCGGCCGCCGGGGGCCGGGCCCGCAGAACGAGCAGCAGTCGGCCCCGAGCATCAAAGACAATGCCGCTCGCGCAGGCAATGGACGGTTCGGACACGTATACCCCCTCGCGGCGCGGCTCCCTGGATCCGTTGTCCCGGTGCGGTAAGAACAGTTTCGTTCCGTGCGCCGATTCGGCGTGCCCACGCACCGAAGGAGACGCCGATGGTCAAACTTGCCATCGCTGCAGTGCTCGGCGCGTTTGTGCTGTTCTACATCATCACCTCGCCGACCCAGGCGGCCGATCTGGCCAACGGCACATGGGACGCCGTCGTGCACATCGCGCACGGCATCGGCCGGTTCCTCGACAAACTCGTCTCCTGAGCCGATATGCCGGACCTGCTGCCGTCCGAGCAAGGCAAGCCGCGTAACGAGACCCGGCAGCACGCGATCATGCTGCTGCTCAAAAAGCCCGCGCGACGTTACGTCATCCTCGTCGTGGTGCTTCTCGTCTGTGCCCTTCTGGGGCCCTGGTGGCTCAAGGTGCTCTTCTTCGCGACGTTGGTCGGTCTGGCGTTCGTGCGGTTCCGGATGTGGCAGGCCGAACGGATCATCCTCACCGAGAAGCGGATCATTCACGTCCACGGGATCTTGGAGACGACCCGAACCGAGGCGTCCTTGCGGCTTGACCGAATCTCCGGCCTTCGGCTGATCGAGACCTTCCCGGGCCGGATGCTCGGCTACGCCACGATCGCGGTCGAGGCGCCGGGAGACCACCCGGGACTCAAGCATCTGTACCGCATGGCCCGGCTTCAGCCCTTCTACGACAGCCTGCGGGCGCAGGTCTTCGGCGAGTCGCTCGGCGGCGATCCCGACGAGGGGCCGCCGGAATACATCACCGAGGAACTGCCCGTCCTGGATAAGGACCGCGACCGGTACGGCCGCCGTCGCTGGTGACCTCGGGCCGCTTAGGCTGAGGATCCCATGCGCATCGATCTGCACACCCATAGTTCGGCGTCGGACGGCACCGATCCGCCTGCGCAGCTCATCCGGACAGCGGCCGAGGCCGGCCTCGACGTCGTTGCCATCACCGATCACGACACGACCGCCGGCTGGGACGAGGCGCTGGCGGCGCGTCCCAGCGGCCTCACCGTGATCCGTGGGGTCGAGTTCTCCTGTGTCCACCGCGAGCCCGACGGCAGGCCGATCAGCCTGCACCTACTGGCCTACCTCGTCGACCCGGACGATCCCGAGATCACCGCCGAGTGGGCTCGCTTAAGAGCGAGCCGGCTGGTTCGGGCCGAGACCATGGTGCAACGACTGGTGGCCGACGGATACCCGATCACGTGGGACCGGGTCAGGACGCTGGCCGCAGGCGGATCGGTCGGTCGCCCGCACATCGGTCGGGCCCTGGCCGAGGCTAGGGTCGTTCCCGATGTCACGACCGCGTTCGCCGAATTGCTCTCCTCCCGTCAGTCGTACTACGTACGCAAGGCCGACACCGACGTTTTCGAGGCACTCGCGCTCATCACCGGTGCGGGGGGGCTGCCGGTATTCGCCCATCCCTTGGCTCGGCGGCGCGGGCCGGTGGTGTCTGACGACGTCATCGCAGCCATGACCTCAGCGGGGCTCGTCGGACTCGAGGTCGACCACCCTGACCACGACGCGACGGACGCCGCGCACGCGGCCGGACTGGCCCGTGATCTGGGCCTGCTTGGCACCGGCTCGTCGGACTATCACGGTACGAACAAGACGACCCGGATCGGGGCGCGGCTCACCGAGCCCGACGTCTATGCCGCGCTGATCGACCGGCCCGCCGCGCTGTCGCCGGTGTCCGGGTGAGACGCCGTGCGCTCCGCCGGGCGTGCAGGGGATCGTGACGTCGAACCGCGCGATGGACGGGACGGCGCGCGGCGCACCGGAGCAACTCGCGTTCGATCAGATGCCCGCGCGGCTGTTCGTTTGCACGCCGTCGCGGCTGGCCACCTTCGAGTGTCCGCGTCGCTACCGTTTCACCTACGTCGACGATCCCGCCCCCACCCGCGGGATGCCCTGGGCTCACAACTCGGTCGGCGCGGCCGCCCATCTGGCCCTGCACCGGTGGTGGCTGCTGCCGCGGTCGCAGCGGGTGCCCGAGCGCGGCGTCGAGCTCATCGAGCAGAACTGGCCGGCGTTCGGCTTCCGCGACGACCGGCAGTCGGCGCGGGTATGCGAGCGCACTGCCGATCAGGTGGTCGCTTACCTCGCCGATCTCGACCCGAGCGACGAGCCGGTCGGGGTGGAGCGCACGGTCGCGACCCGCACCCGAGCGCTGGCGCTGTCCGGACGGGTCGACCGGATCGATGACCGGGTCGGCGATCCCGACGGTGAGGTTGTCGTCGTGGACTACAAGACCGGTCGCCGGGAACTCACCGAGGACGATGCGGCCGGCTCGGCCGCCCTGGCGTTGTACACCCTGGCCGTGCGCCGCACCCTGCGCCGAGACTGCCATCGGGTCGAGCTGCACCATCTGCCCACCCGCAGGGTCGCGGCCTTCGAGCACGACGACGCCTCGCTGGGCCGCCATCTCGAGCGGGCCGAACGCACGGCCGGTGAGATCGTCGCGGCAACTGACGCGCTCGCGGCGGGAGAACACCCCGACATCGCGTTTCCGCCGATCGCTACCAGCGCCTGCTCCTGGTGTGACTTCCGCCGGCACTGCCCAGAGGGACGCGACGCCTCGCCCGAGGTCGAGCCGTGGGCCGGTCTGGCCCCGTTCGAGCAGTGAGCGGCCGCGGACCGACCGCTTAGCCGCGCCAGAACGAGATGAGCGCCTCGACCAGCGCTTCGGGATTCTCGACCGCGGCCGAGTGCGCCGCGTCGGGCACGACCGCGTACTGGGCGCCGAGCCGGTTCGCCATGTCCCGTTGGATGGCGGGGGACCAGGCGTCGTCGGACTCCCCGTGCACGACCAGGATGGGTACGGCGGTCTCGGCGAGTTCGGCGACGCGATCCGGCTCGCCCCGCAGGGCGTCACCCATACCCTGCAGCATCGCCGGTGAGCCGGCGAGGAAGCGCCGCTGGAGAAACTCGGCGATCTCTGGCGGCGGCGCGACGAAGCCGGGATCGGCGATGGCCGCGGCCTGCATCGCGGCGTAGACCCCGGGTAACCCCCACCCGGCCAACACCGGCGCGAGCCGGTCCATCGACACGCGGCGGCTACCGTCGAGATGCGCCGGGCCGGAGGAGAGGAGGACCAACGACCGGTAACGCTCGGGGGCCGCGATCACCGCAGCCCGCGCTACGAGTCCGCCGAACGAGTGGCCGAGCAGCGCCACCCGCGGACCGAGATCAGCACACAGGTCGCCGAGGACATGAGCGAGCAGGTCTGGGGTGTAGTCGTCCGGGGACTCCGGCCCGGGCGACTCGAACTGGCCCGGCTGATCGATTGCGGTTACGAAGAACCCCGCTGCGGCCAACGGTGCGAGGACCGGGCCGAAGTCCTCCTTGCTGCCGGTGTAACCGGGCACGAGGACGACGGGTGGGTCGTTCGAGGATCCCGTCTGGACCGCGGCGATCCGACGAGGGCCGACGTCGAGGAATACCCGGTCGGTCCCGCCGGTGCCGGGTTGGGCGGCGCGGCTCACGAGACGGCCACCGTGGCGTCGGGGCCGGCAATCAGGAAACCGGTGCCGAGCGGGTAGACCGTACTGCCGCTCGCCGGTGCGGCCAGTGTGAAGGACTGTCCGGGTTGTCCGGTGTTGCCGTCCAGCAGCGTGATTCCGGACGACGACGGCACGGTGATCCGCGCCGTGTCGAGAGCGGGCGTCTGGCTCGGACCGTCGTTGGCGAGCACGCTCGGTGGGCCGGGCGTCACCGCTGTCCAGACAGGGGCGGGGGAGCCGCCGCGTATCGCGTACAGGGTTCCGACAAGCCAGATCAGCTCCGCGTCACTGGCCGAGGTGGCCGAGACCTGTGTCGTGGACGTCGGAACCGTGGCCAGGGGGGTGCGCGCGACCGTAGAACCGGTCTTGGCGTCCAGTTGCAGCAGGGCCTTGTCGTTGAGATCCACGGCGGAGATCAGGCCGTCTGCGGAGACCGGGACAGCCGAGGTTCCGATGCGGTTCCAGGTGATGCGGTCGGGGTTGTCCTGACTCTTGTCATCACGCGGGTCGAAACCGTTGCGTAGAAGTAGTTGCGGGCCCTTCCCGCAGTACTTCAGCTGGCCACCGCAGCGCGGTTTCGAGCAGTTCTGCGCAATTAGGACGCCGCCAGTGCCGACGGCCGCACCGGTGATCGCACATCCGAAGTGTGAGTAGGTCCACCGGTTGTAGCCACTGCTCGGGTCGACGGCGTAGATGACCCCCGGGGTCACGAGCAGCAGCGTGTCGTACCCGCCGACTGCGTAGGTCTGGAACGTCGGCCGTCCGTAGAGCGGCAGGCCATCGAAGTCGAAGGTGCGGTCCCACTTGCGGGCCCCGGTCCCGGAGTCGAGGGCCGTCGCCTGATCGCAGTTCCCGTCGAGTTCGAAGACCGCGACGGTGATGCCGTCGAGTTGGGCGGCGGTGCACACGAACCGGTTCGAGCGTGTGTAGGCCCAGGTCTGTTTGCCTGTCCGCGCGTCGAGCCCGCGCACGGTGTGCCGACCCCACACCACGACCGTGCCGCCGACTTGCGGTGCGCCGATGGCTGCGCGGTCACCGGTCCGCCAGAGCTCAAGCGGGTTAGCGGCCGGGGCCGCGGCGGGCAATGAGGCCGGGGCGGAAGCGATCGTCCGCAGGACGGAGTTGTTGGCTTCGCCCCTGGAGTAGGCGACCGCGACGGCGACGCCGAGTGCGACCACGATGACCGCGACGATCGAGAAGTAGACGATGCGAGGGCGACGCAGGGTTGCTGCATACCGGGCCAGTGCATGATCGGACTCGGTCGTCGGCGTGCCGGTCGGTGCTGGTGGATCGGGCAGCGTCGCCTGAGCGTCCGGGTCGGTCATCGGGCGCGGTCAGTCAGCGGCGGGGACGCCGCCGGACTGCGTTTCGCTGCCGGACTGCGTCTCCCCGGCGCCACGGCCACGGCCACCACGACGTCGACGACGGTTGCGGGCCGGCGCGGTGCCGCCCGACCCGGTCGTCGCAGTGTCCGCAACGGGCGCCGAGGGCTGGTCCCCGGACTCGGTGACCGGCTGCCCCGCTCGGGTGCGGGTTCGGGCGCGATTCCGATCCCGGGCCGGACGTTCGGGACGCTCGGAGCGCTCGCTGCTCTCCCGCGGCGCGCCGGATCGGCCGCTCGAGCCGCGTCGTGCACCCGGGTCCTTGCGGGGGGACGGGTCCCGCCCACCGAGGTCCTCGAGGGTCTCTGCGTCCAGACCGGCGCGGGTACGCGCCGAACGGGGCAGCGTGCCGCCCACGCCTTCGGGGATGTCGAGCTCGAGCATCAGGTGCTCGGACGTGGAGTAGGTCTCGGTCGGTTCGTGGAAGGGCAGTTCCAACTCGTCGCAGATCAACCGCCACCGGGGGATGTCGTCCCAGTCGACGAAGGTCACCGCGTTCCCCTGCGCGCCGGCGCGGGCAGTGCGCCCGATGCGGTGCACGTAGGTCATCGCGTCCTCGGGCGCCTGATAGTTGATCACGTGCGAGATGCCGTCGACGTCCAGGCCGCGGGCGGCGACATCGGTGGCGACCAGGACGTCGACCTTGCCGGAGCGGAATGCCCGTAGCGCCTGTTCGCGGGCGCCCTGACCGAGGTCGCCGTGGATGGCCGCAGCCGCGAAGCCGCGGTCCTCGAGATCGTCGGAGACCTTCGCGGCGGTGCGCTTCGTCCGGGTGAAGATCAGCGCGAGCTTTCGTTCACGCGACTGCAGGATGCGCGCGACCATCTCGACCTTGTCCATCGCGTGGGCGCGGTAGACGAACTGGTCGACGTGCGAGGTGCTCGGCTTCTCGCTGCCCTGCTCGGCGCGGATCTGGATCGGCTGGATGAGGAACTGTCGGGCCAGGGCGACGATCGGGCCGGGCATGGTGGCCGAGAACAGCATCGTCTGCCGGCCGGCGGGCACCATCGCGAGTAGCTTCTCGATGTCGGGCAGGAAGCCGAGGTCGAGCATCTCATCGGCCTCGTCCAGGACGAGCATGCGAGCGCCGGAGAGTTTCAGGTGCCCCTGTTGGGCGAGGTCGAGCAGGCGCCCGGGAGTGCCGACCACGACGTCAACGCCCTTCTTCAGGGCGTCGGTCTGCGGTTCGTAGGCGCGGCCGCCGTAGATCGTCAGCACACGCGCCCCGAGGTGCTTGCCCGCGCTGGCGAGGTCCGCCGACACCTGGACGGCCAGTTCGCGCGTCGGGGCGACCACCAGGGCCTGGGGCAGAGCGCCGTCGCCGCCGGGCAGCTCGAGCCGGTTGAGCAGGGGCACGCCGAAGCCGAGGGTCTTGCCCATGCCCGTACGGGCCTGGCCGATCAGGTCGTTGCCCGCGAGCGCGATGGGCAACGTGAGTTCCTGGATGGCGAACGTGCGCACGATGCCGACGTCGGCGAGGGCCTGGATGATCTCGGGCTTGATGTCGAACTCACTGAACGCGGGGCTTTCCTGGCTCACCGGCGCCCGGGCGGCCAGGGGCGCAGCCGGTTCGGTGTCGACGGCCTCGGCGGGCAGGTCGGTGCGGTGATCGACCTCGGCGGGGGACAACTCCGCGAGTTCGGGTGACGGCGTGGGTGATTTCTGGGTCATGCGCATCCTCTGGGTGCGGTGCGCCGACCGTGAAGCATGTGGTGCGCCTGCAACCCCGCAAAAGGTGACGATCGGGAGGGGAGGCGTCGTAGGTCAACGCGCAGATTCGTGAAGCTCTGATGGGTGGTACCCACCCAGTCTAGGCCCACCGCTGCCTACCACGGACGATAACCTGCCCTCGTGCCATCTGCAGACGCCGTCGTCGACCTTCTCGGCGCGCTCGCCTACGGCGAGCTCAGTGCCTTCGACCGGCTGGCCGAGGACGCGCGACTAGCCCCCGACCTGCGCGGTCGAGCCGAGATGTCCTCGATGGCAGCCATCGAGTTCGGCCACTTCCGAACGCTGGCCGATCGGCTCACCGAACTGGGCGCCGACCCGCCCGAGGCCATGGCACCGTTCACCGCGGCTCTGGAGACCTATCACTCGCTGACCGAACCCTCGACCTGGCTGGAGAGCGTCGTCAAGGCCTACGTCGGCGACGGCATGGCCGCCGATTTCTACCGAGAGATCGCGGCTTTCGTCGACGACGACACCGGGGATCTCATCCGAGGCGTTCTCACCCAGGGGGGCCGTGCCGAGTTCGCGGTCCGGCAGGTGCGGCAGGCGGTAGAGGAGCAGCCCTCGGTGTCCGGCCGCCTCGCGCTGTGGGCGCGTCGGCTCGTGGGCGAGGCGATCAGCCAGAGCCAGCACGTCCTGGCCGATCGTGACTCTTTGATGCTGTTGCTCGTTGAAGGCACAGGAGGTCTCACGGGGGTCTCCGCGCTGATCAATCGGCTCACCGACCGGCACGAGGAACGCATGGTCGAGCTCGGCTTGAACAGCTGACCGTCGTCGACGAGGAGCTTCCCGATGCGAGCACGCCGTACCCGAACCGTTCGTCTGCTCGCGGTGGCCGGCCTCGCTGCTGCCACCGCTGCGACCCTGCTCGGGGGTACGCCGGCGGGAGCGGCCGCCACGAACCTGCCCGTGGTCTACAACCTGCTCAGCGCCCGTCCGGGTGCGACGGCATCGCCGCCGGGCGCCAACGACTTCACGTGCAAACCGAGCGCTGTGCACCCGAACCCGGTCGTCCTCGTGCACGGTCTGAGCGCCACGGCAGCCGAGAACTGGGGCACGATGTCGCCCCTGCTCAAGAACAACGGCTACTGCGTGTTCGCTCTTACCTACGGGCTGACCCCAGGGCAGACGCTGGTCGGCGGTTTGGCGCCGATGGAGCAGAGCAGCGCTGAACTGAAGACCTTCGTGGACAAGGTGCTCACGGCAACCGGGGCGAAGAAGGTCGACCTGGTCGGGCATTCCGAAGGCACCGTGATGCCGCAGTACTACCTGAAGTTCCGCGGTGGCGCGGCCAAGGTCGACAAGTACGTAGCCATGACGCCCATCTACAAAGGCACGACGTTGAATGGGCTCGGCACCTTCATCTCCTACGCCGAGAAGTTGAACCCGACTGCCGGCGGCGCGATTTCGACGCTCGTCGCGACCCAGTGCGGCTCGTGCGAGGAGTTCCTGCAGGGCTCGCCATTCCTGACGAATCTGTACAAGGACGGCGTCTACGCGGTCAAGGGCGTCACCTACACGACCATCATGACCACGCACGACGAGCTCGTGACGCCGTACACGTCCGGCACGTTGAACGCGCCCAACGCCACCAACTTCGTCGTGCAGAACGGTTGCCCGATCGACTACAGCGAACACCTGTCTGTCGCCTTCGATCCGCGGGTCGCACAGATCATGCTCAACGCCCTCGACCCGGCGCACAAGAAAGCGCTGCCCTGCCGGCTCGTCCTGCCCGGCTTCGGCGCCCCGCTCGGCTGATTACCTGCCCAGGGACGCTTCCAAGGCGATGGCCTCGCCGCCGATGACTCGGTTGGTACGCCAGTGGTACGGCCGCTGAGGATGCTCCGGCGCAGCGGTCCGGGTCGGACGGCATCGGCGCCAGGGGGCAGAAATGACGACATTTCGGAAGTGGGGTTCAGCTGCGCTGGCCCTTGTCTCGGCCCTGGCCGTCTCGGCGGCCACCGTCACGTTCCCGGCCGACGCGGCGACGGGTTCCGGACTCCAGCTGCCGCCTGTCTGCACGACGGACGGTCCGTACCCCGGCGAGCAGGCGTACCCGCCGCCGCCGTTGAGCCTGTTCCAACCGGCCAGCAGCATGATCTACTGCCGCGCCGGGCGGGGGCAGTCGGGTCAGGGCCTCGAGGCACAGACGTTGACCGGCGCCAGCACGAGCGTCACGTTCACCCAGACGGGTGGCTGGCCGACGGGCCCGATCGAGTACTGCGCCGACGTGAGCTGCACGACGAAGAAGGGCGCGCAGGTCACCGGCGCTATCTTCTGGCCGGCGAGCTTTGACGACTCCGGCACCTTCGACACCGTGACCTCCGCCGACACCCCGTGGGACCCGACGACGCACGGCTGGCGCAAGCAGCCGAGTGAGATCGATTTCCGGCTCGATCGCAACGGAACCTGCGGCACCGAGAACGAATCGAGCCGCTACATCTCCGGCCCGGCGTCGTTCAGTTGCACGTACTCGATCACCTGGTTCACCAAGCCGAAGCACGATGCAGTGGTGTCGTTCGGCAACCTGCACGTCGGACTCGCGTCCGCGGCGCTCGCCGGCAAGAAGGTGGGTGACGTCTGCAGCCCGTCCTCACCCGGCGGCCCGTTCGACAACTGCAGCAACTTCGTCGGGGCCGGCGCCGTTGAGGCGGTCCTGTTGTTCGGCCAGAGTGCGCCCGTGCCCCCGACCGTCGACTTCACGGCCACCACGGTCGGGTCGCCGCTGCACTACCAGTTCCTGGCGGACGCGAAGCCGACCGACGGCGCCACGATCGCGTCATACGTCTGGCACTTCGACGACGGAGCCCCCGGTACCGGCCGGACTCCGACGCACACGTTTCCGAAGGCGGGGACGTACCACGTCACCGTGACAGTGACGGACTCGAACGGTCAGCAGACGACCGTGGGCCGGGATCTCGTCGTGGTGACCGGACTCGTGGTCAATTCGGTCGCCGACACCGCGAACGGCGCGAACGCCGGCATCGGCTGCGACACCGGAGCCACCGTCGGCACGCCCGCGGTGCCCGAGTGCACCCTGCGTGCCGCGATCCAGGCCGCGAACGCCCGAGGTACCGCCCAGAGCATCACCTTCGCGATCCCCGGCGCGGGCACGCCGTCGATCGCCGTAGCCGGTGCGTTACCGCCGGTCACCGCGGCGGTCACCATCGACGGCACCACCGAGTCCGGCGGCTGGGTCGGGTTGACCGGCTCCGCCACCATCGACGGGCTCGACCTGCGCGGCGGCGCCAGCACAGTCACGGGGTTCGTGTTCAGCGGTTTCCGGTTCGCCACGGTGCTGCGGTTCAAGAGCAAGAACACCGTCAGCGGCAACCGGTTCGGCGTGAACGCCGGGGGGACAGCCGTCACCGTTGCTCCGGTCTCGGCGATCGCCGCCACTAACGGCACCACCGACGTCACCATCAAGGACAACGTGATCGCGGCGTCCGGTGCGGCCGTTCAGGCGATCGGTGGTGCGACCGGGACGGTCACCGGCAATCGCATCGGGGTGCGCTCGGATGGCACGGCGAACCTGACGGCGCTGCCAACAGGAGGCGTGCTGCTGCGCGACGCCGGCGCGTTCACCGTGGAGAAGAACACGATCTCTGCCCAGGGGTTCGGCGTGCTCCTGCGCGGGTCGTCGCAGCCCGGCACGAGCATCAGTGCCAACCACATCGGCACGACCTCGTCCGGGTCCGCGGCGCTCTCATCCTTCGGCTTCGGCGTCGTCGTCGACGCCGTCCCTTCGGCGACGGTTTTCGGCAACGTCGTGAGCGTGTCGAGGGGTACCTTCGACTTCTCCGCGGACATCATGGTGACCGGTTCGGAGCAGTGCGCGAACAACGACTGCAACTCCCCGGACACCGCGACCTCCGGGCCCGTCACCGGCAGCAACACCACCGTGCGAAAGAACACCCTCGGCGTGCTCGCCAACGGCAGCGGGGCGGGTGCCGCCGGGTCCTACGGGGTGCTGGCCTTCGCGAAGGCGGCGGGTCTGTCGGTCAGCGGGAACGTGGTCGCCGGGCACTTCCAACCCGGTCGTCAGGTTGCCGAGATCGAGCTGGTCGGCAGCACGAAGGCACGGGTCACCGGCAACACCCTCGGACTCAACGCGGCGGGGACGGCCGTGATCCGGGCCGACGTCGGCGTTGACGTGATCGCGGCGAGTGGGACTGTCGTCGATGACAACCTGATCGGTGGGGCGTCCGTCGCCGGAGTGCAGGTGGGTTCCACGTCGTCGGACACGGCGCTGTCGGACAACCTGATCGGAGTGAACCGGACGGCTACCGCGCCACTGGCCAATGACGTCGGAATCCTCGTCACCGGCCACAGCACCGGCACCGACATCGCCCCGCACAACCTGGTGTCGGGCAACACCCACGCCGGCATCCGGATCACCGACCACGCGGTCGGCACGACCATCACCGAGGACGTCGTCGGTCCGAACGCGAACGGCACGAAGGCGATCCCCAACGGCACCGGCGTCGAGGTGGGGGAGCAGGCAGACAAGGTCGTTGTGAGCAAGTCCTTGATCGCCGGCAACACGAGCGCCGGCATCCGGACGACCTCGACCGGCCTGGTCATCGTCTTGTCCTCGAGCCTCGGCAGACGTGGCTTGCCGAACGGGGTGGGCATCGACGCCCATGGACCCATGACCCTCTCGAAGAACGCCTTCCGCAGCAATCTGGGCGCCGGGCTCGTCAGTGCACCGAGTCAGTTTGTCTACGCCTTCGACAACAACGTCTTCACCGACAACGGCGACGTCGGCATCGTCAGCCCCGGCCTGCCGTCGGCGCCCACGATTGCGCCCGTGCTGACCACGGGTTCGAACGGTAAGCCCCGACTACGGCTGGTGGTGTCGGGGGGCAGCAACGCTGTGCTCGGTCTCGTCAGCGTCTACGCGAACCCGGACTGCGCGCGGCCCGGAACGGCGACGACCCCCGTCGCCGTAAAGATCAGGTTCTCCGGTACCCACAGTGTGATCGTCGTGCCGACGACCAAGTCGATCGCCGCCGCCTACACGGCCACGGTCAGCGTCTTGGCTCAGCCGCACCAGCCGAAGGGTGACATCTACCGACCGTTCGGGCGTACTTCGGCAATCTCGACGTGTGTGAAACCGCACGCGTACCCGGACACCTCGGGCACCGGGATCCCCGACGTCATCCAGACCGCGTTGGGCGGCGACCCTGCCAAGCCGAACACCGTGGCGTTTCTCGGCGCGGACTCGTATCCGTACTCACTCACGACGTCCCAGGGACAGTTCACCGACGTCGTCGACGATCCCGCTGTTCCCGCGCTGCCGGCCGGGGTGATGCTGCCCGGCGGTCCGTACAGCTTCTCCGTCAGCGGCGTGAAGAAGGGCAGCGCCGTGACGGTGCACGTCGACCACTTCTCCGCCGGTGCAACACCGACGTCCTACTGGCGCTATGGACGCCCCACCGCAAAGGCCCCGCCGCAGTGGTACCGCTGGGACTACAGCTCGATCACCCACCTCGGCGCAGAACAGGGCTCCCTGCCCGGAACCTTCGATCTCGATTTCGTCGACGGTCTGGACGGCGACGACGACGGGAAGGCGAACGGGACGATCGTCGATCCGGGCGCACCGGCGGTGGAGGCCAAAGGAGTTCGGACGCCCTCGCCCACTACGTCGTCCCCGACCGAGCGCCCGACTGTGTCCGCACCCTCGCCCGCACCCACGACATCGAACTCCGAGGCCACGGCCGCTACCGGCAACTACACCCTCGAACAACTGTTGGCGGCCGCTCTGCTGCTCGCGACCGGTGCGGCCGCCCTGCTCGCCGGGCGACGCCGACGCAGGCCGACCCGCCGGCGGTGAGATTCAGGCTACGGATCAGTCGGTGACGAAACCTACGCGTCGGGTGTCGGCCTGGGCGATGTCGACGTAGGCGACGAGGTTCGCCGGGATGATGACTTTGCGACCGCGCTCCTCCTCGAGGACAAGTTGACCATCGACGCTCTTGAGGGCCGCGGCGACAGCGGCCTCGACCTCCTCGTGCGTCTGGGAACTCTCGATCACGATCTCGCGCGCCGTGTGCAGCACACCAATCTTGACGTCCACGCGGGGCCTCCAGCAGATTCGATTCCGCGCTCACCGATCGCGAGGCGCGGAGTTCCACGCTAGTCGAGGTCGACGGCCGACGCGGACGCGCCCGCTGCGCCAGCAGCGAACATCGTCGATCAGCCGTGGCGGGGGAAGTTCGAGATGCCTCGCCACAGCAGCGATTCGAGCAGACTGATGGCGTCGTCCTGCGAAACGGGTCGCTCGCTGGCCAGCCACCACCGAGCGACGACCTGGGCCGAACCGGTCAGCGCGGTGGCAAGCAGTTCGGCGGCGGATCGATCCAGGCCGGTATCGGCGGCGACCGCGTCGGCCACCGCCTCCATCGTCCGCTGCGTCACCGACTCGACACGCTTACGAACCTCAGGATCGTTGACGAGATCGCTTTCGAAGATGAGCCGGAACGCGCCGTCGTGCTCGTCGCGATCGACGAAGGCGAAATACGCGCTGAGCACGGCGTGAATCCGCTCGCGGTTGTCGACCGTCCCTTCGAGGGCATCGACGACAGCGTCGGTGAGCGCGGCGGCCTGCGTGTCGAGCAGCGCCAGATAGAGCTCCATCTTGCCGGGGAAATGCTGGTAAAGCACCGGCTTCGAGACGCCCGCCCGCTCGGCGATGTCGTCCATCGCGGCGGAGTGGTACCCGTTGGCGACGAAGACCGCCTGGGCCGCGGCGAGCAGTTGCTTACGACGGACCGAACGTGGCATTCGGGCGCCGCGCCCGTACTCCGAGCCGACGGCGCTGGCCACGGAAACTCCTCGATGAGTGATGTCCGGGGCGGCCCCCGGAAAGGTGAACGAAGCCTACTCGGCGTCGAGCATCGCCTCGGTGATGCGTGCCCGCGCCTTGTCGTCCAGGACTGGGGCGTACAGGTCGCCGAACTCCTGGACCCGGTCGAGCACGTCGCCGGCGGTGAAGGAGAGCATCTCGCCGGACTCGACCTCCGCCCAGGTCAGGGGCGTCGAGACCGTCGGGTGGGCTCGCGCGCGCAGTGAGTAGGGCGCGACGGTGGTCTTGGCGGGATTGTTCTGGCTCCAGTCGACCAGGATCTTGCCCGGTCGCAGCGACTTGGCCATCCGAGAGACGATCAGCTCCGGACGCTGCGCCTCGAGACGCCTGGCGACGGTGTGCGCGTACCGCGAGGTGTGCTCTGGATCCTCGACCTGCACCGGCGCGCTCAACTGCATGCCCTTCGATCCGGAGGTCTTGGCGACCGGGTGCAGGCCGTCGGCTTCGAGCAGGGCACGGAGCATGACGGCAACCTCGCCGCACTCGACGATGGTGGCCGGCGGTCCCGGGTCCAGGTCGAAGACGATCAGGTCGGTTCGGGGCTTGCGGGCACGGGGCGGCATCACCCACTGAGGCACGTGCAGTTCCAGCGCGGCGAGGTTGGCCAGGAACACGAGGGTCGCCAGTTCCTGGACCACGATGTAGTCGATCGATTCCCGGTTCTTCGTTGAACCCGGGGCCGGGAGGTTCACCGTCCGCACCCAGGACGGCGTGGACTTCGAGGCGTTCTTCTCGAAGAAGGATTTCCCGTTGACGCCGTTGGGGTAGCGCTTCACGGTGAGCGCACGATCGGCGAGGTGGGGGAGCAGGACCGGCGCGATCCGGGTGTAGTAGTCGATCACCTCACCCTTCGCGAAGGCCGCGTCCGGGTAGAGCAGCTTGCCCAGGTTCGACAGGGCGAGCCGGTGCCCGTCCACCTCGACCTGGATCTTCTCGCTCGTGTCAGCCATCGCCGTGCGCCTCCTGAACCGTCTTGTCGGTTCGTATTCCCCGGAACACCGGCTGCCGCAACACACCCTCCCCGGTCCACATGCTGAAGGCGACATCGACGACGACGGTGGGTTCGACCCAGTGCACGTGTCGTCCGCGCGAGGGCGGGGGTAGTGCGTCGAGCGGTGGGTCCGGGCGCGGTACGAACATGGAACGTAGTTGGTTCACCGTTCGGCCGGACAGGCCGCTGCCGACCTTCCCCGCGTAGCTCAGCGAGCCGTCGCGCATGATGCCCAGCACCAGCGAACTGGGCGTTCGGGGCTGTTCGGCTGAACCTTCCCAGCCCAGGACCGCGAACTCCCCTGAGCGCAGGAAGCGCAGCTTCACCCAGTCGTCGCTGCGCGCGCCCGGGCGGTAGATCGAGGTGATCCGTTTCGCGACGACGCCCTCAAGGCCGTGCTCCCGAGCGACGGCCTCGGTCGCTGGGCCGTCATCGAAGGACGGGCTGATCGTCCAGCCGGGGAACTCCAGTGCGAAGCGTTCCAGAGTGGCCCGTCGCTCGACGTACGGACGGGCGGTGAGATCGACGCCGTACCGGCGTAACAGGTCGAAGGCGACGAAGGTGACTGGGACCTGCTCGCTCACTCGGGCCAGGTCGGCCTTGCCGCGCACGTGCATTCGCAACTGCAGGCGGCCGAAGGACGGTCGACCGTCCTCGAAGGCGACGATCTCGCCGTCGAGCAGGGCGTCACCCACCTCGGCGGCCTGCGCCACGAGTTCGGGGTAGCCCCCTGAGATGTCGTTGCCGGCGCGGCTGCGGATGCGGACCGCACCCTCCTGCACGTCGAGAAGGGCGCGCACGCCGTCCCACTTGAACTCATACGCCCAGTCCGCGCCCGCCGGTAAGGCCGTCGCCGCCGTCGCGAGCATGGGCTCCATGCCGAGAAATATATTAGTCGGCGCTGGTACTGGGGTGTGCGCCACGGTCGCCCACGTATTCGATCACCACACCTGCCGTGGCGATCGCGATGATTGCCGCTGCCGGCAACAACGCGGGCATCACCTACCAACTCGCTCCACCATCCGTGGTGTGCAGCAAGGTGACGCAGTGGAGCTCGGAATCAGGGCAGCTGTCTCCCAGAACGAACGCACTACTTTGCCGCGGAGCGGCTCCACCGGCTCCCGCGGAGGGTGCCCCGTGCGCGCGGGCAAATGGCGAAAATGTTGTTGTCTTGTCTTGCAGAACGTCGTAATATCGTCGTATGACGGTAGTGAACTTCCGAACCGATGGGCCGACCGATCGCGCGCTCGCTGAACTCACCGCCGACGGCACCAGCGTGTCCAACGCAATCCGCCAGGCGCTCGTGGACGCCGTTCGGCTTCGTCGACGAGAACAGATGCGTCGCGAGTCCCTCGAGGCCGCGAGTGATCCGTCGGATCTCGCCGAGACCCGACAGGTCCTCAAGGAGATGGACGAGCTTCGTGCGTGGTGACATCCACCATCTGCGGGCTCCTCGAGGA
>JBDTFN010000086.1:0-6324 GCA_039937915.1 Jatrophihabitans sp.
GACCCATGGCCGGGCAGTTCCCACCCGATGATCCGGAACTGTGACGCGACAATTGCCGAGCACGCGGACCACAACGTGCGCACGGACGTGCCGAGTGAGGGGCCAAGTACGAGCAGCGGGGACGACGGGTCGCCGCCCAGCTCGACGAGCGTCAGTCGCAGCACCGCCGTCATCAAAGCCCCTTCAGCGTCATCGCCGCACGGTCGCAGACGTCGCTGATGATCTCGTCGGCGGCTCCGAGGTAGTCGGCGGGGCCTCGGTGCGCTGACGGGTCGGCGCCGAGCGCGGCTCTGATGCCATCGCGTTCGGATAGCAACAGGTCAGCGACGGAGTCGGCACGCTCACGCATCTGGTCGGTGTGCACGATCAGCACGCCGAGCAGGTCGGTGGTCTGGGCCGCAGCGACGGCACAGTCGCGCAACAGTGAGCGCAGCGCGTCCCATTCCAGATGCCACGCCCCGTCGGATCGTTCGTCGACCGAGTCGGCCGCCGCGAGATGCAGCTGGGCGCCCAGCATCGGCGCGGCGAGTGCGGCACGGCGGATGAGGATCGCCAGCACCGGGTTCTGCTTGTGCGGCATCGTCGAAGAACCACCGCCGCCGACAAGTGACAGCTCACCGACTTCCGGTCGGCACATGACCAGCACGTCGTTGGCGAGGTGGCCATAGGCATCGATCAGCGTGACCAGCGCATCGCCCAGCGCGGTGATCGGATGACGGTTCGTGTGCCACGGCTGGCACGGCGCGAGGCCGAGGCCGTCCGCGAACTGGGTCAGCAGCGCCGGTACGACGTCATGCACCGGCGGCTGCCCGGTGACCTGCGCCAGCTCGAGCCACGCCGCGCGGGTCCCCGCTGCGCCGCCGGCCTGCACGGCGAGCGCACCCCGCACGCGGACGAGGTCGTCGGTGGCGTCGAGCAGGCCCGTGAGCCAGGTGGTGGCCTTCAGACCGAACGTCGTCGGCACCGCGTACTGCGTCAACGTGCGCGCCACCATCACCGTCTGGGCGTGCTCCTGAGCCAGCTCGACTAGGCGGGCAATCTGGGACCGGGCATCGGCCAGCAGCTGATCGAGCACTGTGCGGGCGAGCAGGACAAATGCTGTGTCCAGGACGTCTTGACTGGTGAGCCCCCGGTGCAGCCAGGTGGCCGCGAGTGGGGTCCCCACACGTGCGCGATCGCGCAACAGCTCGACGAGGGCGACGACCGGGTTGCCCGCCGACTCCGACTCCCTCGCGATCGCGGCCAGGTCCTGCTCGTAGACGAGTTCGCCCAGCACACACGCGGCAGTGGGCGGGGCGACGCCGGCGGCGACCAGCGCCGCGAGCCAGGCATCCTCAACCCCGATCATCGCTGCCAGTACCGCCCGGTCGTCGACGAGGCGGGCAGCGCGTTCCGAGCCCGGCCGGAGCAGATCGCTATCGCTAACGGACCGCTTCCGGGGAAGGCAAGGAACACCGTCTCGTTCTCTCCCTGGAGCCGGACGTCGAACCGCAACTCGTCGCCGACGTCATCGGCGACGAGGGTACGTCGTCGGTCCGCAGGCAGGGTCGAGAGCAGCGGATCGGCCGCCCACGCAGTGTCGAATCCAGGAAGGTAGATCCGTGTGAACAGTCGATCGAGCAATCCGCGCGCGAACACGGTGAGCGCGATGAACGGTGCGCCACCTTCGACGTTCTCACCGGGTCGTACGGTCGTGAACGAGTAGTGGCCGAGGTTGTCGGTAGCGGCGCGGCCCCAGCCGGTGAACTCGTATGCGTCCCGGGCCATCGAGCCGGCTCGGAGCACCGCATCGCCACTGTGGTCGGCCTGTCCGATCTCCAGCAGCGCGTCGGGCACGGGCGCGCCCGCACCGTCGAGTACTCGGCCGTGCAGGCGGACGGCGTGCGGATGGCTGATCGGGACGAGGTCCGGGCCGCCTGCGTAGGGGAGGGAGTAGGCGAAGAACGGGCCAATGGTCTGCCCGGGCGTGGCAGGCAGCGCCGTCATGACGGATCTTCCTCGTCGAGCGGGGTCCGGCCCGGGCCGGTGAGGACGATGTCCCATCGGTAACCGGTGCTGATCTCCGGCCGGGTCACGTCGTGGTCGTAGGTGGCGATCATGCGGTCCCTGGCTGCTGGGTCGAGCACGGATTGGAAGATCGGGTCATGGCTGAACAGCGGGTCGCCTGGGAAGTACATCTGGGTGATGATCCGCTGGGTGAAGTTTGTGCCGAAGACGGAGAAGTGGATGTGTGCCGGTCGCCAGGCGTTGAGGTGGTTGCGCCAGGGGTAAGGACCGGGCTTGATCGTGGTGAACCGGTAGGCGCCGTCGCCGTCGGTGAGGCAGCGCCCGGTGCCGGTGAAGTTCGGGTCCAGCGGCGCGGGGTGTTGGTCGCGCTGATGCACGTAACGACCGCCCGCGTTGGCCTGCCAGATCTCCACGAGCTGGTGGCGCACCGGACGCCCTGCGCCGTCGACGACCCGACCGGTGACGACCATCCGCTCGCCGAGCGGCTCGCCGCGATGCTGGATCGTCAGGTCGGCGTCGAGGGGGTCGACGTCCTGATGGCCGAACACCGGCGCGAGCAGCTCGACACCTTCGGGATCGGCCGGCTGCAGGCTCATGCTCGGGTGGCGCAGTGCGCTGCTGCGGTACGGGGGGTAGTCCATGCAGGTCAGCGGCCCTGACCCGCCGAACGTAGACGCGATCGCCGCGATCTCGCGATCAATCTCGCTTTGCGCCGACAGGGAAGCATCGCTCGACGAGAAAGCATCATTGGCCACGCCCGACGGTATCTCGAACGGGCGGGTTATGACGACGGTCGCCTTCTGCTGAGCGGAAGTGGGGGGCAATGGCCGGCAACACCGGAACTCCGGGCACCACAGTCACCAGCCGCGTGGTGGCGATTCTTGGCGCGTTCGATCGCGACCATCGTGAGTTGCGGCTGACGGCGATCGCCGAGCGTGCCGGGTTACCACTGCCCAGCGCGCATCGGCTGGTGGCCGAACTGAGAGCGGGGCATCTCCTCGATCGGCATCCCTCGGGCTACTACACGATCGGTCGCACCGTCTGGGACCTCGGCCTGCTCGCCCCGGTGCAGACCGGTCCCGGTGGTCAGCACGAGCGGTTCGAGATTGCCGCTGCACTCCACCGGTGTGGGCAAGGTACTTCTCGCCTATGCCCCGGAAGACCTTCAACAGTCCGTGCTCGCTGACCTGCACCGCGTCACGGCGTACACGATCATCCAGCCACGACGACTGCAACAGCAGCTACTGCGCGTCAGGCAGGACGGCTACGCCCAGACCAACGAAGAGATGAGCCTTGGTGCCTGCTCGGTCGCCGTGCCGGTGCGAGATCGCCACGATCAGGTGGTCGCCTCACTCGGCCTCGTCGTCGCGAGCTTGAAGCGGGACCGCTCGAAGCTGGTCGCCGCACTGGAGGTGGCTGCCCAGGGCATCAAGCGGTCACTGGCCCTGGCTTCCGCTGAGTAGAAGACTCGGGTAGCCAGCCGAGCGCCTCGTGGATTGGATAGTCGTATGCGTACCGACGTCGCCATCATCGGCGCAGGACCGTCCGGACTGCTGTTGTCGCATTTGCTCGCCGCGGACGGCATCGAGTCGGTGGTCATCGAGTCGCGATCGCAGGACTACGTACTCGCGCGCATCCGCGCCGGCATCCTGGAACAATCCAGCGTCGATCTGCTGGAGGGCGTCGGTTTGGGCGACCGGTTGCGCCGCGAAGGTATGGAACATCGCGGGATCTACCTTCAGTGGCCCGGCGAACGGCATCAACTCGACTTCGTCGACCTCGTCGGGCGCAGCGTGTGGGTCTATGGCCAGACCGACGTCACGAAGGATCTGGTCGCTGCCCGCACCGCGGCGGGCCAGCAGTTCCACTACGAGGTCTCCGACACCGCGATCCACGACATCGACACCGACCACCCATCGGTCACGTTCGTCGACACAGACGGCGAACCACAGCGCATCGACGCCGCCGTGGTCGTCGGCTGCGACGGTTCGTTCGGCCCCAGCCGGGGTGCGGTGCCCGCCGCGCAGAAGCAGACGTTCGAGCGCACCTACCCCTACTCGTGGCTTGGCGTGCTGGCCGACGTCGCACCCTCAACCGACGAACTCATCTACGCCCAGCACCCCGACGGCTTTGCGCTGCACTCCATGCGATCTGCCTCGGTGTCCCGGCTGTACCTACAGGTGCCTCCGGAAGAAAAGATCGAAGGCTGGTCCGACGACCGCATCTGGGACGCCCTGTCGACCAGGCTCGGACACGGCCACGACGGCTGGGAACTCACCCCTGGCCCGATCACCGAGAAGAGCATCCTGCCGATGCACAGCTACGTGCAGACCCCGATGCGCTCCGGACGACTCTTCCTCGCCGGCGACGCCGCACACGTGGTACCGCCCACCGGCGCCAAAGGCCTCAATCTCGCCCTCGCCGACGTCGCACTGCTCGCACCCGCCCTCAGTGAGCTGCTGCGCAAAGGAGACCCGGACTTGGCTGACGCCTACTCCGACACCGCCCTGCGCCGTGTCTGGCGCTGCACCCACTTCTCCTGGTGGATGACCACCATGTTGCACACCAGCGGCGACGACTTCGACATCCAGTTGCAGCAGTCACAACTACGGTGGGTCTGCTCCAGCCGCGCCGGAGCGGCCGGACTGGCCGAGAATTACGCCGGCCTGCCCATCGGTTATTAGCCTGACGTTGGCGTAGAACTGCGGGTCGCTGAGTTGATCACACTGAGATGAAGTGGTGGTCCTCGACCCAGGCGTGAGTCTGCTCCACCGTTTCGGTGGGGTAGGGCAAAAACACGATCCGTTCCCCGGTGCCGAAGGTGCGCACATCTACCTGGTCTCGGTACTGCTGCGGCACTGCCTTCCAGTGGTAGTGCTTGTAGCGCTCGGGATGCAGATCCAGATCGCGCTGGGCGCGCCGAAGGGCGGCAAGGTACTTCTGGACGTCGGAGGGGTCCACGTCGGTGCCGGTGCTCAGGAAGCCGATCATGAAGCTGGCATCAAGGATCGTGCGGAAGCCGAGCGCCTGGGCGATATACAGCGGCACACCCCAGACCGTGGCCGCGGGGACGCGCCTGTCCAGCAGTGCATCCAGCCGCTCGTTCGGGGGTCCCTGGAAGCTGAGTCGGACCTGCTCGGCCGGTAGGACCGCTTCGAGGGCTTGCACGGTGGTGAAATGACTTCCCGAGTGATAGCCGACTCCCACCTCGACGCCCGCGAGGTCCTCCGGTCGGCGGATCTCGGACTCAGGCGCGACCATGATCGCGCCGGGGGTCACCGAGTAGGCCGTAGTGACAAGCTCACCGGCTTGTCGGGTGGCCGCCTCGTTGGTGGCCCAGTGGCAGGCGCAGCTGATGTTTGCGCCGCTGCGTCCATCGCTGAAGGTCTCGTAGGCGCCGGTCCGGATCTGTCCGCTGTCGTCCCGGTCTCCTGCCGTAATGCCGTAATCGCCCTCGGGGATGAAGGTGTAATCCAGCCCCTCGTCGGCGAAGTAGCCGTGTTCTTCAGCGATCCATTCCTGCAGCCGACCGTGCGGCATGATCTTGAACGTCATTTCCCTACCTCCTGCTGGTCGGGGACAACTCGACGCTACGCGCAGGCTTGGGCAGGCCGGGGTCAGGTTCCCCCGCTACCGGGGCCACAGACCGAGGGTGGTGGCGGGGTTGTCGTTGCAGTTCCCTGTGGGCGGATGTAGCCGCCGAGTGCTGGCCCGCGCGGGTGATAGGTGATGAACCCGGCCCACAGAACGCGTGCTGGCTGTTGCGTTGGTCGTTCGTCTGACGCACTGGACACTAGAACGAGGAGTTGCTCGCCGAGCACGGCATCGAGGTCGATCACGGCACGGTCTACCGGTGGGTGCCGACGTTCACCCCGGAGTTCATCGATGCTGCCCGTCCCGCTCGCCGCGCCACCGGTGATCGCTGGTTCGTGGACGAGACCTACCTCAAGGTCGCCGGCTGCTGGACCTACCTGTACCGGGCGGTCGATCAGCACGGACCGGTCATCGACGTGTACCTCTCGAACCCGCCGCCCGGCATGTCACCGATCAGTACGCGAACAACAGGGTCGAGGCTGATCACGGCCGACTGAAGGCCAGACTGCGGCCGATGCGCGGACTGAAACAACTCGCCTCCGCGCGCACTGTCTCGACCGGACACGCCTTCATCCAGAACCTGCACCGCGGCCACTACGCGATCACCGCCGACGGATCTACGTGTTCTTCGTGATCGAGATCAACACCCGCCACGTCCACATCCTCGGCACCACCACCAACCCCGACGGACACTAGGCCACTCAGCAGGCCCGCAACCTGCCG
>JBDTFN010000087.1:0-2852 GCA_039937915.1 Jatrophihabitans sp.
CGTCGACCTCGGTCGGGGGCAGGGAGCGGGCGATCCCGTCGACTTTGGCCTGCCGGATGCGCACCATGAAGTCGTGGTTGTCCGGGTCGTAGCTGATGTTGCCGGTGCGATCGGCCTTCTCGATGCCACCGATGCGGTGCTCCAGGCCGGCGGTGCCGGGCACGGCCCACGGGCGGGCGAGCGTCTCGGGGTCGCGCAGGTAGGGCAGAAACTCGCCCGCCCCGCCGTTGGCCTCCGGATCGCCGTTGCGTTCGGTGGTGAACTCCACGCGCAGGTCGGGCAGGTCCTCGACCGAGGGCACCGCCCACGGCTCGGAGCCGTTGGCGATGTAGCCGTCGGACAGCAGGAAGACCGGTGTGCGGTAGGTCAGCGCGATGCGCACGGCCTCGATCGCGGCGTCGAAGCAGTCGCCGGGCGACTGCGCCGCGATGACCGGCACCGGGGCCTCACCGTTGCGTCCGTACATGGCCTGCAGCAGGTCGGACTGCTCGGTCTTGGTCGGCAGGCCGGTGGACGGGCCGCCACGCTGGATGTCGCAGATGACCAGCGGCAGTTCCAGGGATACGGCCAGACCGATGGTCTCGCCCTTGAGGGCGATACCCGGGCCCGAGGACGTGGTGATGGCCAGCGCACCGCCGAACGCGGCCCCCAGCGCGGCGCCGATGCCGGCGATCTCGTCCTCGGCCTGGAAGGTGCGTACGTCAAAGCGCTTGTGCTTGGACAACTCGTGCAGGATGTCCGAAGCCGGCGTGATCGGGTACGCGCCCAGGAACAGCGGCAGCTGCGCCCGTTTGGCCGCCGCCACCAGCCCGTAGGCCAGAGCCAGGTTGCCGCTGATATTGCGGTACGTGCCCGGCGCCACCCGCGCTGGCTTTACCTCATAGGAGACGCCGAACGCCTCGGTCGTCTCGCCGAAGTTCCAGCCCGCCTTGAACGCGGTGATGTTGGCCTCGGCGATGTCGGGCTTGCTGGCGAACTTCGAGCGGACGAAGTTGATCGTGCCCTCGGTCGGCCGCGAATACATCCACGACAGCAGACCCAATGCGAACATGTTCTTCGACCGGCCGGCGTCCTTGCGGGACAGCCCGGACCCTTCCAGCGCGTCCAGCGTGAGTTGGGTGAGGTCGACGGCGTGCAGGTTGTAGCTCTCGAGCGAGCCGTCCTCCAGAGGGTTCGAGCTCCAGCCGACACGGGCCAGCGCGCGAGTGGTGAAGTCACGGGTATCCACGATCAACGTGGCGCCCTTGGCCACGTCGTGCAGATTGGCCTTGAGCGCGGCCGGGTTCATCGCGACCAGGACGTCCGGACGATCCCCGGGGGTCAGGATGTCGTGATCGGCGAAATGCACCTGGAAGGACGAGACACCGGCCAGCGTGCCCTGGGGGGCGCGGATCTCGGCCGGAAAGTTCGGGAAGGTCGCGAGATCATTTCCGAATACGGCGGTCTCCTGCGTGAACCGATCGCCGGTGAGTTGCATCCCGTCGCCGGAGTCGCCGGCGATCCGGATCACGACCTGACCGAGTTGTTCGACGTGCTTCGTCACCTGCGCTTACCTCCGGACATCGATGTCGGCCGCGGTGACGTCCCGCGGTGGCCCGTGCTGAGGCCAGGGAAACGTTCCGGCGCAACATTCTCATGCTATCGACGGGTGGACCCGCATGCTCGTGTGCTGGCTCACTGCCCGAAGCGGATTTGCCCCATTAGCCGGGGTCGTGAGCGACCTGTGCAGCGCGGGTACAAAGTCCCGGACCGAAGATTCGACACCAACCCAGCCTTGGGAGGCGTCATGGCGGACCTTGTACTTCCCGCTTTCGAGATGGACTGTCGCGAGTGGATCGTCATCAACCCCTCGGAGGTCGGGCTCCCAGACGAGGTTGACGGCTCGCCGTTGCTCGCCGTGCTGACGACGATGGTGATCGAGGACGACATCGTCGAGGCGACCGGTGCCTTGACGGTCGGACTCCTTGATGGCGATGACTACAACCTGCGCGAGGTCGCGCCAGGATCGGCAGCCCACGAGTTGATCGAGTTCGAAGCCCCCGAGTGCGCGTGGCGTTTCGTCATGCCGACTCCGAACCATAAGCTCGCGCTCCTGGCCGAATTCGTGGTGGGCGAGGACGCACATGGTGAGCTCGGACGCCGGGTCGCGGCCCTGATGACCTCGTTCCGCTGGCAGGCGGCCTGATCGTCCTGACGACGTCTGCGCTGCCGGGTTAGTCGACCGGGGTTATTGCTGCGGTCGCAACGTCGAAAACGAACCCGCGCACATCGTCGCGGTGCGGGATCCAGCCACAATTACGGACCGTCTCGACCGATTTGCGAGCTTCGGCGAAGGGGTCGGTGAAGCCAGGAACATCCCACGGCGGCGCCTGACCGGACTCCTGCTCCAACTCGTGGCGGAAGGCCGTGTCGTCGAAGCCGGTCATGCCGCAGTCGGTGTGGTGGATGATCACGACCTCGCGCGTGCCGAGGGCGCGCTGGCTCAGGGCCAGGGAACGCAACACGTCGTCAGTGGGGATTCCACCGGCGTTGCGGATCAGGTGCGCGTCGCCGATGTCCAGACCGAGGGCGCCGAACAGATCCAACCGCGAGTCCATACAGGTGATGACCGTGAGCCCGAGCTTGGGCCGCAGCGGGCGTGCGCCCGGAAACGTGGCGGTGTACTGCGTGTTCGCGTGGACGAGATGATCGATCGCCGGCATTTTCTGATTGTCTCAGTACTCCTGCGCACGCCTGAGTCGGGTGCCTGGGAACGTGACCTACCCGTCCGCGCGTTGCATCTACATGCAGTCGGTTCGGAACAACGTCAAGACCGCCGTCCTGTTCGGCCTGTTGGGTGCGCTGCTCGTCGT
>JBDTFN010000088.1:0-9098 GCA_039937915.1 Jatrophihabitans sp.
GGGCGGCGAGCAGCGCCGGCAGCGGAAACCGGGGGATGAACAGCGGCACCCCGAGGCGGAGCAGCACGACGGCGACGAACACCACCTGCTGGTGCGTACTCATGTCGCCCACGGACGTCAGCCCCGCGCGAAGGCGGGAGCCAGCGCCAGCGGCAGGTCACCCCACCGGTCGGCGAGCGCAGCCCGAAGTTCGGTGGCCAGCTCCGAAACGGCCGGCAATTCCTCCGAGCGCGCCGCCCGCCCGAGACGATGCAGGATCACCGCCCGCCTGCTCGGTGAGGGCCGGACCGGAACGGGTTCCGGCTCACTGTCGCACGGGGTTCCCAATGCGTGCTCGAGGAACCAGGTCACGGTCATCATCGACCAGCCCACCACCGCGGCTTCGACGTCAGCGTCGAAGGCCGGATGGCCCACGCCGGGGAAGGCAGTGCTCGCAGCGCGCCGGTACGCCTCGGTCGCCCGGTCGGCAACGTCCTGGGGCAGCCGCCACGCACACGGACAGGTGGGCCAGGGCACGTGCAGGTAGGCGACGTCCCACGCCAGGTGCCGCCACTGGGCCCCTTCGAAGTCGACCAGGACGTACCGGTCACCGACCCGCACGTTGTTCTCCGGACAGGTGTCGGCCGGGGTCAGCGCCGCCAGTCCTTCGCCACCGAGCCGCTCCGTAAGCCCGGTCAGTTCCTCGAGCGCCCCCGAGGGCAGGCGTACCTCGAGGGACCCGCAGACCCGGTCGAGGATCCGTTCGGCGTCGCGTAGCCGCGCCGGCATCCAGGACTCCACCGGCTCGGTTCCGGTCTGCTCGCCGAGCCGGCCCAGCGCTCGGGAGAACTCGACGCGCGCGCCGAGCGTGGCCACGTGCAATTCCGCCACCGCCTGGGCCCAGCCGATCAGCGCCGACTCCGCCGCGGCGGGATCAGTCCCGGCCAGGGCGTCGGCGAGGCTCGGGCCGGCGCCGAGGTCCTCAGTGACCAGGATCGGTGGTTCGACACCGACGGCGAACAGGCGGGACACCCGTACGGCATCCGGGACGCTGGCCAGCGCGGCGGCCTCGCGCTGCCACCCCTGCCCGGCGTCGTGGAACTGCTTGACGATCACCCCGAACTCGCGGCCGACGGCGTCGACAGCCTGGGCTCGCCGTACCGTCGAGCGCTCGCCCTGGCTCAGGGTGTCGACCGGCTTGAGTCGCACCCCGGGCATGAGGGCGCGGGCAGGGTCCAGTCCGTCGGCCATCCGTCCGTCCTACCCGAAATCAGCCTGCGGGCGTGAATACGAGCACCGGACGCGCCCCGTTCTCGTCCTCCTGAATCAGCGCGACGGCCACGCCGTCGGAGAGGGCGCCGTAGACCCCGGCGGATCCGATGGGCGCGAGGCGCCGTCCGAAGGACAGTTCACGGGCCTCGTCGGCGCTGACCTCACGCACCGGCATCGCGGCCCGGACCGCGTCGACCAGCGGCAAGGTCACCGGGTCCGGCAGATCGGCCAGCGCGTCGAGCGAACGCGCGACGTCGAGGGTGAACGGTCCGACCCTGGTCCGGCGCAAGGCGGTCAGGTGCCCGCCGACACCGAGCGCGGCGCCGAGATCGCGGGCCAGTGCCCGAACGTAGGTTCCTGAGCTGCACTCGACCTCGACGTCGACGTCGAGCAGATCCGGTGTCTCGCGACGGAACGCGATTGCCTCGAAGCGGTTGACCGTCACCGTGCGGGCCGCGAGTTCCACCGATTCGCCGTCTCGCACGCGTTTGTAGGACCGCTGACCGTCGACCTTGATGGCTGACACCGAACTGGGGACCTGCTCAATTGCTCCGGTGAGCGGCACGAGTGCGACGCGAACGGCGTCCTCGCCAATGCCCTCGGCCGAGCCCTCGGCGGTGATCTCACCCTGCGCGTCGTCGGTGACGGTGCTCTGCCCCAACCGGATGGTCGCCGTGTACGCCTTGTCGGTCAGGACCAGGTGGTGCAGCAGCCGGGTGGCCGCGCCGACACCGATTACGAGGACACCGGTGGCCATCGGGTCAAGCGTGCCGGCGTGCCCGACTTTGCGGGTCCGCGCCAGGCGTCGCATGCGGCCGACGACGTCATGCGAGGTCCACTCCGCCGGCTTGTCGACGATCACCAGACCGTCCCGCGCAGGCGGTCGCGGATCGCGCTCCGGTCTCGGCACCTGGCCAGGGTAGTCAGGCGGTTCCGGCGACCAACCAGCGATCGCCGCGGACCCGCCACACCATGCCGATCAGACGGACGACGACGAACAGTGCGAGCCCGGCCCACACCCCGCCGATGCCCCAGTGCAACGTGAGCGCGGCGATGTTCATCGGCGCGAATGCGCCGACCGCGGCGATGATGGTGATCGTCCGGAGGAAGCCGACGTCCCCGGCCCCGATCAGGACACCGTCGAGCGCGAAGACGATGCCGGCCAGCGGCAGCATGGCCACGAACCACGGCCACAGCACATGCGCCTGATCGAGCACGGCCGGCGCCGAGGTGAACAGCCGGGGCAGCACCCACCAGCCGGCTCCGAACAGGACCGCGAACACCAGTCCCGCGTACAGGCCCCACCGCGCCACTAGCCAGGACAGCACGCGCGCGGACGCGGGGTCTGCGCCGCCCAGCGCTGCCCCGACGAGCGACTGCGCCGCGATCGCGAACGAGTCGAGCAGCAGCGCGGTGAACGCCCAGAGTTGCAGTCCGATCTGGTGTGCGCCGATCTGCGCGGTGCCCATGCGGGAGGCGACCGCGGCAGCGGTCAGGAACGCAACCTGGAAGGCCGCGGACCTGATGATGAGATCGCGTCCGAGCACCGCTTGGGCCCGCATCACCGCGCGATTCGGTGCCCCGCTGACGCCGGTGCGGGCCAGCGCCCGGACGAACAGCGCCGCGCCCACGGCCTGCGCTGCGACGTTGGCGACCGCGGACCCCTCGAGGCCGAGCCCGGCCGGATACACCAGCAACGGGCACAGCACGGCGGACAGGCCGTTGGCCGCCACCACGATGCGTACCGGTTCCCGGGTGCGCTGGACGCCGCGCATCCAGCCGTTGCCGGCGAGCACGAGCAGGACACCGGGCATACCGAGGACCGCGATCCGAAACCACGATTCGGCCGCGCTCTGCACGGCGCCACCGTCTCCGGCGAGGAGGCGCGTCAGCGGTCCGGCGAACGCCTCACCGACGGCCACCACGACCAATCCGATGACCCCGGCCAGCCAGGACGCCTGTACCCCCTCGCCGATCGCGTCGTCGGTCCGACCCGCCCCGAAGGCCCGCGCCGAGCGAGCGGTCGTGCCGTAGGCAACGAACGACCCGACGATGGCGAGCATCGCCATCAGGGCGGCACCGATGCCCAGCCCGGCCAGGTCCTGCGGGCGGAGATGGCCGATGACTGCGGTGTCGACGAGCAGGTACAACGGCTCCGCGGCCAGAACGAGGAAGGCCGACGCCGACAGCGCGAGGATGCGGCGGGTCGACGCGGGGATCGGCGGCGTCGTCACGCCGACGCGACGGGGTCGACGATGCTCGTTCGCCAGCGGCCGTCGAAGAACACCACGGTGACCTCGTACCGGCCGTCGATGAGTTCGCTGCGTGCGCCGCTGTCGGTGACCTTGGTCCCGGAGGCGGCGACCAACAGCACGACGGTGTCGCCGGAGGCCCTCTCCACCGCGACAGCGGTCACTGCTCCGGCAAGATCGTAGGAACCCTTGAGCAAGGCCGACCTGGTGGCCGCGGCCTTCGCCGTCAGCATCGAGGCGAGCGGGTCGACCGCATAGCGCTGGGCGCGCTCGAGGTCCGCGTCGAAGGTGGCCCGTCGATAGCTGAGCAGATTGTCGACCTGTTCGCGAGCGGCCTCAGCGGCGTCGGAGAGTCCTGCGGTGCCCGGCGGTAGCCCCGCGTTCGCGTCGACCACGAGGCCACTGATCTGGTAGGTCGTACCGCTCCTGACCACCGTTGCGGTCAGGGTCAACGGCGTCGCGCGCACGCCGCCCTTGCCGTCGTCCACCGTGACGGTCTGGACCCCGAAGACGAGCACCCTGGCCTGTCGGCCGTTGGCGGTCACCGCACCGATCCCGGCACGGTCCACCGCAAAACTCTGCACGAGCTTGTCCCTGCGCGCCGCGTCCCCGAGAGCACCCTGGAGCGATGCCCGGTAGGAGTTCCGGTACGTGCCGGTCGTCACCGCGAGTCCGGTGCTCATGGCCCCGTCGAGGTCGCGGTAGTCGTAGGACGTGACGGCGGCGACGGCCGAGGTGGCACCGGCGACGAATGCGTCTGCCTGCGCCTGGTTCGTGAGTTCGGCGGAGTCGTTCACCGTGGTCGGTCCGGCCGCCGTGCCATCCGCCGGACGCAGCACCACGACTGCCGCCACGATGGCGGCACCGACCACGAACAGGCTGGCCGCCCCGACGACCCAGCTCTGTCGACGGCTCAGCCCGGTGCGTTGCCGGTTCGCGACGCGGTCACGCAGTCGGGCCCATGCCCCGCCTCGCGGGACGGGGGGTGCCTCGTCCGCGGGTGGCGTTGGCCGCGGACGCGGCGAGGATCGGGAAGGCTCATCCATGACCCGCAGAGCCTCGCACGACCGCTGGTGCGCCGCTCACCGACCCGACAGCCGGTCGGCACCAGAGACCTACTCGTCGTCGTCGCCACCGTTGTCGTGGTCGTGGTCGTTGTCGTTGTCGTGGTCGTTGTCTTCGGCGACCCGCGGCTTGCGGTAGGGGTCCGCCTCGCCGGCGGGCGCTGCTCCCTCACGTACTGCGCGCAGCTTCGCGTCCTCGGCCGCGGCGCGGGCCAGCAGATCCTCGAGCTGACGGGCATTGTCGGGCAGCGCGTCGAGGGTGAACGTCAGGGTCGGGGTGAACCGGACACCGGTCTGGCGCCCGACTTCGCTGCGCAGCACGCCCTTGGCCGATTCCAACGCCGCCGCCGACGCCGCACGGTCCTCGTCACCGCCGAGAACGGTGTAGAAGACGGTGGCGTCATGTAGATCGCCGGTGACGCGTACGTCGGTGATGGTGACCATCCCGAGCCGCGGGTCCTTGATCTGGCGCTCGATGACGTTGGCCACGATCTGCTGGATGCGGCCGGACATGCGCCGGGCGCGGGCGGCGTCAGCCATGGTGAAACCTTTCTCGATCAGGTCAGGTTGTGGTCGTCGCTGGTTCAGGTCGTCGCTAGTTCAGGTCGTCATCGTCGAGCACGGTCGTGCGCGCCGACAACAGCTCGATCTCGGGCCGCCCGGCGACGAGGCGCTCACAGGAGGCCAGCACGTCCACCACGTGCCGGCGGTCGGCCGCGACCAGCGCGACCGACACCTCGGCACGCCGGTGCAGATCCTGATCGCCGGTCTCGGCCGCGGACACCGCGAACTTGCGCGCAAGTTCAGCCACCAACGGTCGAACCACCGATCGCTTCTCCTTCAGCGAATGAACGTCCCCAAGCAGAACGTCACAGCGCAGAGTTCCGACGACCACGCGAGTCCCTCCGTACGGGCACTGAAGCGCAAGGCGGACTGCGGGGTAGGCGATCCGAGAACGTAAAAAGCTGTTCCAGTGATCGGATCGCCCACCCCGCAAGGAGCCGGACTACGTGCGCGGCTTTTCCTTCATCTCGAACGTCTCGATCACGTCATCGATCTTCAGGTCGTTGTAGGACCCGAGCCCGATACCGCACTCGTAGCCGTCCCGCACCTCGGTGGCGTCGTCCTTGAACCGCCGTAGCGACTCGACGGTGAGGTTGTCCGCGACCACCGTGCCGTCACGCACCAACCGTGCCTTGGAGTTGCGCCGGATCGTGCCCGAACGCACCAGCGAGCCGGCGATGTTGCCGATCTTCGGAACGCGGAAGACCTCACGGATCTCGGCGGTACCGAGCTGCACCTCTTCGAACTCGGGCTTGAGCATGCCCTTGAGCGCGGCCTCGATCTCGTCGATGGCCTGGTAGATCACCGTGTAGTACCGGACGTCGACGCCCTCGCGCTCGGCCGCCTCACGCGCCTTGCCCTCGGGCCGAACGTTGAAGCCGATGACCACCGCGTCGGACGCAACCGCGAGGTTGATGTCGTTCTCGGTGATCGCACCGACGCCGCGACCGATGACCCGCAGCGAGACCTCGTCCTTGGCTTCGCCGATGTCAATGTTGACCAGCGACTCCTCGAGCGCCTCGACCGAGCCGGCCACGTCGCCCTTGATGATGAGGTTCAGCTGCTCGACCTTGCCCGCGGCGAGTGCCTCGGTCCAGTCGGCCAGCGAGACCCGACGGCTGCCGGCGGCCAGCTGCGCGTTGCGCTCACGAGCCTGACGGCGGTCCGCGATCTGGCGGGCGATGCGGTCCTCCTCGACGACGAGGAACGAGTCACCCGCTCCAGGCACCGAGGTCAGACCGAGGACCTGGACCGGACGCGCCGGGGTGGCGACGTCGACCAGGTCGCCGTTCTCGTCGAGCATCGCCCGTACGCGACCGAACGCGTCACTGGCGACGACCGAGTCACCGACATGCAGCGTGCCGCGCTGCACCAGCAGCGTGGCCACCGGACCGCGACCGCGGTCCAGGCGAGCCTCGATGACGATGCCCTGCGCGTCCTGATCGGGGTTGGCCCGCAGGTCCAACGCCGCGTCGGCGGTGAGCAGGATGCCCTCGAGCAGTTCGTCGATGTGCAGGTTGGCCCGCGCGGAGACGTCGACGAACAGCGTGTCGCCGCCGTACTCCTCGGCCACCAGCCCGTACTCGGTCAGCTGCTGGCGCACCTTGGCCGGGTTCGCGTCTTCCTTGTCGATCTTGTTGACCGCTACGACGATCGGGACGCCGGCCGCCTGGGCGTGGTTGAGCGCCTCGATGGTCTGCGGCATGACGCCGTCATCGGCTGCGACGACCAGAACGACGATGTCGGTGGTCGCCGCACCACGGGCACGCATGGCGGTGAACGCCTCGTGACCCGGAGTGTCGATGAAGGTGATCGGCCGGTCCTGTCCCTCGTGCTCGACGTGGACCTGGTAGGCGCCGATGTGCTGGGTGATGCCACCGGACTCCTCGCCCATCACGTTCGTCTTGCGGATGGCGTCGAGCAGGCGGGTCTTGCCGTGGTCGACGTGACCCATGACGGTGACGACCGGCGGACGCGCGACCAGGAGCTCGTCGTCGCCCTCGTCCTCGCCGAAGGTGAGATCGAAGGTCTCGAGCAGCTCGCGGTCCTCGTCCTCGGGGCTGACGACCTGAACGACGTAGTTCAGCTCGGCTCCGAGCAGCTGGAGCGTCTCCTCGTTCACCGACTGGGTTGCGGTGACCATCTCGCCGAGGTGGAACATCACCTGGACCAGCGAGGCCGGATTCGTGTTGATCTTGTCCGCGAAATCGGCCAACGAAGACCCGCGGGGCAGACGGAGGATGTCGCCGTTACCGCGAGGGACCTGTACCCCGCCGACGCTCGGCGCCTGCTGCTGGTCGAACTCAGCTCTGCGCTGCTTCTTGCTCTTCTTGCCACGCGCGGACGGGCCACCGCGACGACCGAACGCACCGGCCGTGCTGGCGCCACGGCCACCGCGACCGGCACCGCCGGGACGACCACCGCCGGGACCACCGCGGAACGGAGCGCCGCCAGGACCGCCGGGACCGCCACCAGGACCGCCGGGACCGCCACCAGGGCCGCCACGGAAGCCAGCGCCGCCGCCGGGCCGACCGCCGGGGCCACCGGGGCCACCGGGTCGAGCGCCGGGGCCACCAGGACCACCGGGTCGGCCGGGGCCACCAGGACCGCCACGGCCACTGGCCGCGCGACCGGGCATCATGCCCGGGTTCGGGCGCGGCGGCATCATGCCGGGGTTGGGGCGGGGTCCACCGGGACCGGCCGGCCGCGGGCCACCGGGGCCGGCAGGCTGACGAGGCGGCGTCGCTGGACGCGCGGGCGTACTGCCGCCGACACCGAAGGGGTTGTTACCGACCCGAGGGCCCGGACGCGGGCCACCCGGAGCCGCAGGACGCGACGGCGCTGCCGGAGCCTCGACCGAGGCGGCGACGGGCTGCACGGGGGCGACGGGCGCGCTCGGAGTCATCGGGCCGGGCGCGGGGATGGGGGGTGCGGCCGGAACAGCCGGGGCCTCGGCACTCACCACAGGCGCAGCGACCACAGCCGGCGCCGCCGGTGCCGGCGCCGGGATCGGCGCAGCTACGTCAACGGGACTGGCCGCGACGGCCTTCTTCGCCGGAGCCTTCTTCGCCGCAGCGGGAGCGGCATCCGGGTAGGCCTCGCGCAGCTTGCGCGCGGCCGGGGCCTCCACCGTGGACGAGGCCGTCTTGACGTATTCGCCCAACTCATTGAGCTTGTCGACGGCTTCTTTGCTTTTGATGCCCAGCTCTTTGGCTAGGGCAGAAACGCGGATCTTGCCTGGCACGTGTCTCCTTCGAGAGGACCGTGCGGCGAATCCGCGCGGTCCGGCTAGGGGGTGGACCTACTCATTGCTGGCGCTTCATCGAGTGCCCATTGCTCGTCATCTCCTGCGAGGTTCCGCCGGTGGTGCCGCCGCGGCGCGGCGGATCGTGGTTCAACTGCCGTACGAACTGCTGGTCCTGCTACTGCCGGTCCTGCAACTGCTGCGCAACGTACTCGCTGAGCGGCGTCGGGTCGATCGGGGAGGACACACGCAGCGCCCGGCCGATGGCCCGTCGCCGCTGCGCCAGTTCGACGCAAGCCGGGTCGGGGTGCAACCACGCACCTCGGCCGGGCAAGCACCGCCGGGTGTCCGCCACGATCATCGAGACGTTATCGGTCCCGGTGTCCGTCTGCGGCATCACGACTATGCGCAGCAACTCCGTGGCCACTGCCCGCTGACGACAACCGATGCATGTTCGGACGGGGCGCTGTGTGGACACAGTCCCGGATTCCGCAGGATCGGCTGGCATCGACTGACCGACGGCCACCAACGAGTCTACCCCCCCGACAGCGACGAATCGGACGCCCCCGGAGCGGGCTCGTCGCCCACTCCGACTGCGCTCTCGGCCGGCTCGGCGTCGCTGTGGATGTCGATCCGCGCCCCGGTGAGCCGGGCAGCGAGTCGCGCGTTCTGGCCCTCCCGGCCGATCGCCAACGACAATTGGAAATCGGGCACGACCACCCG